>JBNLBY010000018.1:0-32937 GCA_050303535.1 Sideroxydans sp.
TGGCTTGCCGGTGGCATCGTGCTGTTCTCGTTTGTCGTGTTGCTCGGTCTGTATCTTGCCGGTGGCAGGACGTGGAGGGTGGGCAAATGAACTGGATACGTGTGCATCTCAGGATGCAACTGGACAGTTTCCTGCTTGATGCAAAATTCAGTGCACCGCCGGTCGGCGTCACTGCGCTGTTCGGTCCCTCCGGTTCCGGCAAGACCACATTGTTGCGCTGCATTGCGGGACTCGAGCGTGCCACAGGCAGGCTGCGTGTGAACGGTGAGCATTGGCAGAATGAGGTGACGTTTCTGCCGGTGCACCAGCGGCAGATGGGTTATGTGTTTCAGGAAGCGAGCCTGTTTCCGCACCTTTCGGTACGAGCCAATCTGGAATTCGGTCTGAAACGCACGCCGCCGGCGGAACGCAGGGTAGCGCTGGAACAGGTCGTGGACTGGCTGGGTTTGAACCATCTTATAGATCGTGGCGATACGGCAAAACTATCCGGCGGCGAACGCCAGCGTGTTGCCATCGGCCGTGCGCTGCTCACCAGCCCGCGCATCCTGCTCATGGACGAGCCGCTGTCTGCGCTCGATACGGCAAGCAAACAGGAAATATTGCCGTACCTGGAACGCTTGCATCGCGAGTTGCAGATTCCCGTACTCTATGTCAGTCACGCGCTGGATGAGGTTGCGCGGCTGGCCGATCATCTGGTGCTGCTGCAACAGGGACAGGTTATTGCCAGCGGCAAGCTTGGCAAGATTCTGGCGCGACTCGATCTGCCGACTGCACATATCGACGATGCTGGCACGGTGATCGAGGCGGCAGTGGCACAACAGGACGATAAATACCATCTTACCCGGCTGGATTTTCCGGGCGGACAATTGTGGGTAGGCAGGGTAGCGCAACCCTTTGGCGCCATGGTGCGGGCACGCGTGCTGGCGCGCGACGTGAGTATTGCTACGCAGCCGCCGCAGGGTTCCAGCATCAACAATATCCTCAATGCGCGCATTGCCGAGATCAGCGACGAAGGGCCGGATAAGGTGGTGGTGCGTATGACGGTGGGTGAGTCGCAAGTGTTGTTGTCGCGCATTACGCGCCGTTCGCGCGATAATCTTGGTCTTGTTGCCGGGATGTATGTTTGTGCGCAGGTCAAAAGTGTGGCGTTGATGGCGTAAGTTTGCTGGTATTCTTGAGTGCAATTCCATACAGGAATAACCGTTCCATTCGGTAATATAATTTCTGTACTTGTCATGTCGATGTTTGGGAACGAGAATAAGCAGCCTGATGAATTTTTGAGGTAAGGATAGATTGATTTGCGAGATCTGATCAGGACGAACGGTCGTGTTGCGGGGGACGAGCGGTATTGCAGCGGGATGTATAAAGCAAGCAGAGTGCGTCATGTCGTGGAAAAGGTTGCTGACCCGGCGCGATGTGCCAGATTTTCGGCACATGAGCAGTAAACAACAATGAACGAAAGGATTATCAAAATGAATGACTGGCATTCGTGGTTGTTTTGGCCTGATAAGGTGGCATTGTCTGTCTTGGCCTTGGCCGTTCTGGCAATGCTATTTTTATATGCGGCACGCAGACCGATGCATGGCGTCATCCACTCGGTATGCCATCTGGTTACCCAGTCGACCCGTTTTCTTTCCCGCTGGCTGTTCCTGGTTGCGGAAAACATGCGTTTGCGGAATCAGGCAGTATTGCTGGCGCATGGGCAGGAAAGCGCAGCAGTCATGATTGAGCGGGAATTTGAGCGGGTGGGTTCGATCATCCGCAAGGATATGAATGAATTTCCCGCGCTGCAACGCAAGCTGACAGAAGAGGTTACGCGCATCGAGGAGGACTATCGCAAATGTGGCGAAGTGCCACCGCCACCGCCGGAATGGGTGGACGCGATCGAATCTGTCTCGAATATCAAATCGGGCGGGGATGTGCCGCGCCAGTTGCTGGAAGATATCAACAAATCGATCCAGAAAGTTCATGACAAGATCGTGAGCGAGTATCGGCGTTCTTATGAGGAGCGGCACAAGATATTGAAGGGAATGCAGCCGTCCTGGCGTTCGGTGGACAAGGCGATCAGCGAGATGGACAAGAAGATGATCACTCTGCAAAACAATACCAAACAAATCGACAGTCATATGTCCAAATTCGAGGGCATGCGTGCCAAGGACAACAAGACTGAAAACGCGCTGGTTTCGTCCGCTTTTGTGCAGTTCGGGATTGCTACGCTGGTGATGGTGATCGCGATGGGAGGCGCATTCATCAACTATAAATTGATCGCTTTGCCCATGTCGGAAATGGTAGGCGCGAGCGATTACATTACCAATAGTCTTAAAACATCGGATGTGGCGGCATTGGTGATCATCCTGATGGAGGCATCCATGGGGCTGTTCCTGCTGGAGTCGCTGCGTATCACGCAGTTGTTCCCCAGGATTGCCAGTATGGACGACCAGATGCGTCATCGTTTGATGCTGGCTGCGCTGATTTTTCTGATCATTCTGGCTGCTATTGAATCGTCTCTCGCATTGATGCGCGACATGCTGATCGCCGACAAGGCTTCGTTGATGAGGGATTTATCCTCAACTGCGCCGCCGGTAGACAATAGCTGGTTTACGCGTATTCCGATGGCGGGCCAGATGATCATGGGTTTTGTATTGCCGTTTGCATTGGCCTTCGTGGCGATTCCGCTGGAGAGTTTCGTGCAAACACTGCGTACGGTGGTCGGCGTAGTGCTGGTGCAGACCATACGTGGAACCGCATTTTTTATCAGATTCACGGGCGTATTGTTCAAACGCTTTGCCAAGGTGCTTGAATTGATTTACGACATTCCGATCATCATCCTGGTCATGATCGAGGGCTGGGTTGTGGCTGCACGGAATGGTTCATCAGGAAAGAAATAATCCAAACCAGGAAAAATCTGATCCAGGAAAAGGAGAGGCTTTATGAAAAAATTTTCGCTCGTCTGTGTATTGTTCGTTACGATGTTGCTGAGTGCCTGCGCCGACAATCGCTCACACACTCAGGGGGTGTATATGCTTATTGATACATCCGGCACCTATGCCAAGGAAATAGGCAAGGCGGCCAAGATCATCAATTATCTGCTGGCCACGCTGAACCCCGGCGATTCGCTGGCAGTGGCCAAGGTTGAGACGCGCAGTTTTTCGGAAAAGGATATTGTTGCCAAAGTCACTTTTGACAAGCGTCCTTCTAAGGCTACGCTGCAAAAGCGCGCGTTCAAGGCCAAGATTGATGCTTTTGCCAGGAAAGTCAAAGGAACCGCCTACACCGATATTACTGGCGGCTTGATTCAGGGAGCGGAATACCTGAACGAGACCAAGGCTGGTACCAAGACCATTGTTATCTTCTCCGACATGCAGGAAGAGTTGAGCAAGGGAACGAAGCGTGATTTTCCGATCAATCTCGACGGCATCCGTATTGTCGCGCTGAATGTGACCAAACTGAGGACTGATAATGTCGATCCCAGGCTGTATCTGAATCGTATCGCCCACTGGGAGGAGAGGGCCCGCAAGGCGGGTGCGGTGGACTGGGTGATGGTGAACGACCTGGAAAACAATATGGAATCCATATTGAATCCGCGCTGAAGTTGCCCGGTTCTGTTTAACTCAAACCCCGCTGTCCAGGCGGGGTTTGTTATTTGCAACAACGCTATGGCCATCAGTTCATATGCATATCCAAAATGCATCATGTGCAGTATGCTTTCCCTTCGAGCAAGACGGTCACTTGAAAAGCAAATGAGCAAAGCATTCACTCGCGAAACCGAAGACGACGACGATGAGCTCTCGCCGCTGCCGGCCATTCCCGCCGGCACGAAGAACTACATCACGCCGGAAGGTTATCGCCGCCTGAAAGAGGAGTACATGCACCTGCTGGATGTGGAGCGTCCGGCCTTGGTGCAGACCGTGCACTGGGCGGCGTCCAACGGTGACCGCTCCGAGAACGGCGACTATATCTATGGCAAAAAGCGCCTGCGCGAGATCGACCGCCGTTTGCGCTTTCTTGCCCAGCGCCTGGAAAATTCCGAAGTAATTGACCCTGAGCAACGCCAGGGCTGCGAACAAGTGTTCTTCGGCGCTACCGTAACCGTGCGCTCGCGACGCGGTGGGGCGAAGCCCTCAGGTGCGGGAGCGAGCGCATCGCACCTCCTCCCGCAATCGGCCGACTCCGTCGGTAACGTGTCGGAGGTGCGCCATGAGGATGGGGCTGAGCGCACTTACAGTATCGTCGGTATCGATGAGGCCGACGCGGGCAAGGGTCATATAAGCTGGGTGTCCCCGCTGGCGCGTACGTTGCTCAAGGCGCGTGTGGACGATGCTGTGATGCTGCAATTGCCGGATGGAATTGAAGAGCTGGTGGTTGTCGATATTGTTTACCGGCGCATTGAATTGTAGTGACCCGAGTGGGGCGCCGCTATTTTTGGCATGCATGTAGCCAGATTTCCGCAACAACAATGCCTTAACGTTTTTTTCCAACTCTGCAATATTTTCGTCGCCGATCCGTCCTAACAGGTATGGATACGACATTGACTGCGAAAGCGCTGATGGCCGAACAGGATAAACGTATTACCGAAACGATCACGCGCGAGCGTGGGCGGCTGCGGAATTTCATCCGTCGGCGCGTGCCGGACACGAATGAAGCTGAAGATATTCTGCAGGACGTGTTTTTCGAGTACGTCGAGGCTTACCGGCTGCCGGAACCCATCGAACAGGTCGGCGCCTGGCTGTTCCGGGTGGCGCGCAATCGCATCATTGACCGCTTCCGTAAGAAGCGCGAAGTGCAGTTGCCGGAGCCACCGGGTGATGCAGACGATGGGTACTGGCTGGAGGAGGTATTGCCTTCGCCGGAAGCGGGGCCGGAAGCGGCGTATGCACGCGGAGTGTTGATGCAGGAGTTGTATGCCGCGCTTGAGGAATTACCCAGGGAACAGCGCGACGTATTCATCGCCCATGAACTGGAAGGGCGTAGCTTCAAGGAAATGGCGGCCGCAAGCGGCATAGGCTCGAATACGCTGTTGGCGCGCAAACGTTATGCGGTGCTGCATTTGCGGGCGAGACTGCAAACAATCTACGACGAATTTGAAATTCACTAAAGCCGCGCTGGCGGCGTTGCAGATGCACTCAAAATCCTCATGTACTTTTTTGTACATTCCGGTTTTTCGTTCATCCGCGCCTTGCCATCATCGGCTTGATTGAATTTCAAGGTCTTTTGAAATTAGTGAAGGAGAGATGAAATGACGATGAATTGCAGACCGAAATGCTGGAAGGTCGTGCTGCTGGTGTTGATTGGCATTGCGGCGCTGGGCTGGGTGGTGATGGCGCTATGGAACTGGCTGCTGCCGAACCTGTTTTCCGGTGTCAGTGAGATCAGTTATGTGCAGGCAATGGGCGTGTTGTTGTTGAGCAAGATACTGTTCGGCGGGCACTGCGGGGGGCACCGCAGATGGCATCATCACCGCCTGGAAAACATGACCCCTGAAGAACGCGAGAAATTCCAGAGCGGCATGCGTGGCTGGTGCAGCCGCCGCAAACAGGAAGAAATACCGTCCAAGGAATAATTGCACAGTCTGTGCCAAGAAGGCCGCTATTGCCGATGGTGGCCTTTTTCAGGCGCAAACGCATATTTCAGAGATCAGCTCAGATATTAATTCAGTCGCTTGACTTAATCATACGACTGAATTATATTGAGTCATCATTTATAAATCCGGGGAAAACGTGACTGCCAAAAAAGAAATCTCTTGCCTATTGCTGCAAACTGCGCAACGCGTGCTTGGCCACCAGCCAACTGCACAGGAAGAAACCCGCTGGCGCTTATTGCAGGCGGCTGCCGAAGTGTTTGCCGAGGTCGGCTATCACGCGGCGACCACCCGCGAAATATGCAAACGTGCCGAGGTCAATCTGGCCTCCATCCATTATTACTACGGCGACAAGGCCGAGTTGTACCGCGAAGTGCTTCGCCTGCCTTTCCTGGACGAGTGCAATAACTTCGCCACTCTGGATATTGAAAAGGTTTCGTTGCAGGAGGCGCTGCGCACATTTTATGTCTGGTTGTTCCCGCCGATGGCGGATGAAGATCCGATACAGCAACTTTTTATGCGTCTGCATGCGCGCGAAGATGCAGAACCCAGCGGTGTGCTGGGTGATGCCATAGCGCTGGCATTTCGTCCCAACCACAACCAGATACAGGCGCTGTTGTGCCGTGAGTTCGGTATAAAAAAACCGGATACGGATGTGGACAGGTTGACGTTTGCCGTGATCGGACTGGCGACTGTGTATTTTCATAATCATTCCGCGCTCGATTATTTCGCGCCCAACCTGCTCAAGGGGCAGAAAGCGCGGGAGGCGCTGGTGGAACGTCTGGTGGGATATGCAACCGCACTGATCCAGTCTGAACGCAAGCGCCGCGAAGCTGAAGCACGCGTGAAAAAGTAATTGCAGGACGTATACAAGGAACTCGACCGATGAACATCAACATCAAAAACAGACCGATGGTATTAAAAGCCGCTGTGCTGGGATTGGCGCTGGCAGGGACAGTGGCGTGGATAGCCGGCAAGGGAAAGGCCGAAGCCGAGCAGCAGAATATGCCCGCCGTCAGCCGACCGGCACTGACTGTACGTACTGCAAAGTTAAGCGAAGAAAAATGGGAACAGACCCTGACTGCGAACGGCAGCATCCTGCCCTGGCAGGAAGCGGTTATCAGCGCCCAGGTTTCTGGTGTGCGCCTGGCGGAGGTGAAGGTCAGCATCGGCGATCGCGTAAAACGCGGTGATGTACTCGTCACGCTGGATAACTTCGCCCGCGTTGGCGATGCTTCCCGTTCTGCACAGGGCCGCATCGTGGCGCCGTATGACGGTGTCATCTCGGTGGTCAATGCCAATTCTGGATCCATGTCGCAGCCGGGGGCTGAACTGTTCCGTTTGATCCGCAACGGTCGTCTGGAATGGCGTGCCGAGTTAACCGCAGATGAACTGATGCTGCTGCGCCAGGGCATGCTGGCCGAAATCACTGTGGGCGATAACCGGGTGCTCAAAGGAAAAGTGCGTGCGATTTCGCCTGCAGTGGATGCCAGGACTCGCAATGGATATGCGCTGGTCTCGCTATCCGACAGCAGCGGCGTCATCGCCGGGGTCTATGCGCACGGTACTTTCGATATCAGCGGCGGCAAACGCACGCTTTCGTCGCTACCGCAATCTGCCGTGATGCGCCGTGGCCGCGATGCTTATGTGCTGGTCGTCGATTCAGACAACCGCGTACACGAACGCGCAGTAAAACTGGGGCAACTCAGTGGCGACCGCATTGAGGTCAAACAGGGTATCAAGCCCGGTGAAGCGGTGGTGGAGACCGGCGGGCCGTTCCTGACCGAGGGTGATGTTGTGCGGGTGGTGAAATGAACGTATCCGCCTGGTCAATTCGCAACCCTATTCCGGCGGTGCTCGGGTTCGCGCTGCTTTCCTTCCTCGGCATCATGGCGTTCAAAGCCATGAAGATCCAGATGTTCCCCGATATCGACTTGCCGATGATTACGGTGACGGCATCGATGCCTGGGGCGTCTCCCGACCAGATGGAGACGGAAGTCGTCCGCAAGATAGAGAATGCGCTGGCCAGCGCACAGGAACTGAAACATTTGTATTCCCATATCACGGAAGGTTCTGCTACTGTCTCGGCGGAATTCCGTCTGGAGCGTGATACAAGCAAGGCGCTGGAAGACGTGCGTTCGGCCGTCTCGCGTATTCGTAGCGACTTGCCCAAGGAGATGCTCGATCCCGTGATCAACAAAGTGGAGTTGAGCAGCAAGCCCATCATTACTTACACCATTGCTTCACCCACCTTGAGCGAAGAAGAGCTTTCTTGGTTCGTCGACAACGACATCACCAAGCTGCTGCTAGGTGTGAAAGGCGTAGGTGCAGTGAACCGTGTCGGGGGCGTGACGCGGCAGGTACGCGTAGAGCTGGATCCCACCAGAATGCTGGCGCTCAATCTGACTGCTGCAGAGATATCCGGTCAGTTGAAGAAAATTCAACAGGAAGCGCCGGGTGGGCGCGCCGACCTTGGCGGTATGGAGCAGTCCGTGCGCACACTGGCCACGGTACAGACGGCGGACGAACTGGCGCAAATGGAGATCAGCACCCGCGATGGTCGCTACGTGCGGCTGGACCAGGTCGCCAATGTGACGGATGCCATCGCCGAGCGGCGCTCCGCTGCGCTGCATGACGGCAAGCCGGTGATCGGGTTCGAAATCGTGCGTTCACTCGGTGCGGGTGACGTTGCGGTGGCTGCCGGCGTCAGCGAAGCGCTGGAGACATTGAAAAAAACCCATCCCGAGATGGTTGTGGAGAAGGTGTTCAATACTGTCGACCAGGTGCAGGAGACCTACGAGGGTTCAATGGAGATGATCTTCGAAGGCTCGCTGCTGGCGGTGATCGTGGTGATCTTCTTTCTGCGCAACGCGCGCGCCACCATTGTGGCGGCGACCGCGTTGCCGTTGGCGGTCATTCCCACCTTTGCCCTCATATTCCTGCTGGGTTTCACCGTCAACATGGTGACGCTGCTGGCGTTGTCGCTAGTGGTCGGTGTGCTGGTGGACGATGCCATTGTCGAGATCGAAAATATCATGCGCCATCTGGAGATGGGTAAATCGCCCTACGATGCGGCGATGGAGGCAGCCGACGAGATCGGCATGGCGGTGATCGCTACCACTTTTACACTGATCGCAGTGTTCCTGCCGACTGCCTTCATGGGCGGCATTCCGGGAAAATTCTTCGTGCAATTCGGCTGGACCGCGGCGATTGCGGTGATGTTCTCGCTGGTCGTCGCGCGTCTGCTGACCCCGATGATGTCTGCCTATATTCTGCGGCGGCGTGAAAAGCATGCCACCCCGAAATGGATGGAAATATATCTGCGCTGGGCACAATGGTGCTTGCGCAATCGCGTGAAAACATTGCTCGCTGCTGCAGTGTTCTTCTTTGGTTCTTTCATGCTCGCAGGCACATTGCCCTCGGCTTTCCAGCCCACGGATAATCTGTCGCAGACGCAGATCAACCTGACACTGCCGCCCGGAACTAAATTCGAACAGACATACGCACTGGCCGAAGAAGCTCGCCGGATCGCGATACAGAACCCGAATGTGATTCTGGTCTACACCGCCATCGGTGGCGGGGCGACTGGCGGTAATGCTTTCGAACCTTCAGGGGCACCAGAGGCGCGCAAGGCGACGCTGTCCATCCAGTTGAAGCCGAAGAATGAGCGAAGCAAACGCAAGCAGGAGATCGAGGGTGAGCTGCGCGAGGCGATGACCGTTTTGCCCGGTGTGCGCGTCAAGGTCGGTCTGGGTTCTTCATCTGACAAATATCAGTTGGTACTGACCAGTGAAAACGGCAAATTGCTGGCCGAGCAGGCGCTCAAGGTGGGACAGGAATTACGCACCATTCCCGGAGTTGGTAATGTGGTGTCCAATTCCAGCGTGTTGCGCCCGGAAGTTGTGGTGCGCCCCGATTTTGCCAAGGCTGCCGATCTTGGCGTGACATCGAGTGCCATTGCCGAAACTTTGCGTGTGGCAACCAACGGCGACTACGATCAGTCACTGGCCAAACTCAACCTGCCGGACCGGCAATTGCCCATTATCGTGAAACTGCGCGACGATGCCCGCGAGGATATCGGCCTGTTGTCGCGTCTGGTGGTACAGGGTACGCACGGCCCGGTAATGCTGGGCAACGTGGCAACGCTGTCGCTGGAGAGCGGTCCTGCGCAAATCGATCGCTTCGATCGTCAGCGCAACATCTCCTTCGAGGTCGAACTGGCCGGACAACCCCTGGGTAAAGTGCAGGCCGCTGCACTGGCGCTGCCTTCGCTGAAGAACATGCCGGAACAGATATCCATTGCCCCGGTTGGTGATGCCGAAATGATGGTCGAATTGTTTGCCAGCTTCGGTCTCGCCATGTTCACCGGCGTGCTGTGCATCTACATCGTGCTGGTGCTGCTGTTCAAGGATTTCATGCAGCCTGTCACCATCCTGGTGGCGCTGATCCTGTCCATCCCCGGCGCGTTCCTGGCGTTGTTCATCACGCATACCGCGATATCGATGCCGTCAATGATCGGTATCATCATGCTGATGGGCATTGCGACCAAGAACTCCATCCTGCTGGTGGAATACGCAGTCGTTTCACGCCGTGATCGCGGCATGAGCCGCGCCGAAGCGCTGCTTGATGCCTGCAAGAAGCGTGCGCGTCCCATCATAATGACAACGATGGCGATGGGCGCAGGCATGATGCCGGTGGCACTCGATCTCGGTACCAGCGACGGCAGCTTCCGTTCACCGATGGCTATTGTGGTGATTGGCGGATTGATCACCTCGACCTTCCTCAGTCTATTGGTAATCCCGGTGGTGTTTACTTATGTGGACGATCTGGTGCAGTGGCTGGCCACGCGTTTCAAGCGCACGCAGACAGCACCTGCAATCACACCGGACGGCAAAGTGGAATTCAATTCTTGAGATCGGAGCATGCAATGAAGCTATCCAATGTTACTTTAAGCGTAATTCTGGCGTTGGGTCTCCAGACTCAGGCATACGCAGCCGACCTGGCAGACATCTACCATGCAGCGCAAAGCCAGGACGCAGTTTTTGCCGCCGCGCGCGCGGCGCACGAAGCCGGACAGGAAAAACTCACCCAGGGCCGTGCCCTGTTGCTGCCCAACGTCAGCCTCAGCGCCAACGCCACCCGCAACGACATCACCAGCACCTACCACGACGCCCCCTACACGGGTAACAGCGGCAACCTCAAATACACCAGCCGCGGCTACGGCGTCACCCTCGTACAACCCCTGTTTCGCGAACAAAACTGGGCCGCCTACAACCAGGCCGACCTGCAAGTCGCCATTGCCGACGCCCAGTACAAACTGGCCGAACAAGACCTCATCCTGCGTTCCGCCCAGACCTACTTCGACGTCCTCATCGCCCAGGACACCGTACACCTCAACGCCGCCCAGAAAACCGCCATCTCACAACAACTGGAACAGGCCAAACGCAACTTCGAAGTCGGCACCGCCACCATCACCGACACCTACGAAGCCCAGGCCCGCTACGACCTCATCATCGCCCAGGAACTGGCCGCGGCCAGCGACCTCGAAATCAAACGCCGTACCCTGCAACAACTCATCAACGGCACCGCCGGCCAACTGAACGTACTGGGCAACGCCTTCAAACTTGACCCCCCCGTCCCCTCCGACGTCCAGCAATGGGTACAACAAGCCCAGCAAGGCAACTACCAGATCATCATGGCCCAGGCCGGCTATGAACTGGCCGAACAGGAAGTCGCCCGCAACCGCGGCGGCCACCTGCCCACCGTCGACCTCGTCGCCACCTACAACAAAAACACCGCCACCGATGGCATCCCGTATGGTGCCAACGACACCAACACCCGCACCATCGGCGTCCAGCTCAACCTGCCCTTGTTCGAAGGCGGCGCCACCCAATCCAGATGGCGCGAAGCCGACGCCAACCGCGAAAAAGCCAGACAAGACCTGGAAAACACCCGGCGCACTGTCGAACTGCAAGCACGCCAGGCCTACCAGGGCGTGGTGAACGGCATCGCCCAGGTGCGGGCGCTGCAACAGGCACTGAAATCCAACGAAAGCCTGCTCGAAGCCAGCAAACTGGGACAACAAGTGGGCGTGCGCACCAGCCTGGACGTACTCAACGCACAACAGCAAATGTATGCGACGCGGCGCGACCTGTACCAGGCGCAATACAACTACCTGGTGAGTCAGTTACGTTTGAAGGCGGCAGCCGGTACGCTGGACGGGACGGATCTGGACAGGGTGAATATGGCGTTGCGATAGGAAAGCGATTCATCTCACGCGGAGGCGCGGGGGCGCGGAGAAAAATCTCCCATTGTTTTGCCTTCCTCTGCGTCTCCGCGTGAATCCTGTATTTAACTGGTTTTTTCAGCTTGTCATAAATCCTACAACCCCTTGCCTCCGTCTTGTTCCACACACGCGAGTTGAGCACATAAATCCGGCAGTTCTATTATTAAACAGCTACTTAAATAGCCCATTCCGGGCTGGCACATAGTTTGCGAATACCTGGGTACAGACCAGCTGACAGGAGCAAACCATGTGGGATTATTCGGAAAAAGTTAAGGAACATTTCTTCCAGCCGCGCAACGCCGGCGTGCTGGAAGACGCAAACGGCATCGGCGACGTTGGTTCGCTTTCGTGCGGCGACGCGCTGCGTCTGATGCTCAAGGTCGATCCCGAGACCGACACCATTCTCAATGCAAATTTCCAGACCTTCGGCTGTGGTTCGGCCATTGCGTCGTCTTCCGCACTCACCGAAATGATCAAGGGCAAGACGCTGGATGATGCGCTCAAGGTGAGCAACCAGGATATTGCCGATTACCTCGACGGTCTGCCGCCGGAAAAGATGCACTGTTCGGTGATGGGGCGCGAAGCGTTGCAAGCGGCGGTTGCCAATTATCGCGGCGAAGTTTGGAGCGATGACCACGAAGAAGGTGCGCTGGTGTGCAAATGTTTTGCCATTGACGCGGTGCTGATCGAAGACACCATCCGTGCAAACAACCTCAGTTCGGTACAGGACGTGACCAATTACACCAAGGCGGGTGGTGGCTGTTCGTCGTGTCACGAAGGCATCGAAGAAATCCTGGTGAAAGTGATGGCCGAGCGCGGCGAGGCTTTCATACCCGGTGCACCGGCAAAAGAAGAAGCCAGACCGGCCGGCATGACCAATTTGCAGCGTATACGCAAAATCGAATCCGTGCTTGATGCCATTCGTCCGCAACTGAAACGCGATGGTGGAGACATCGAACTGGTGGACGTGGAAGGCAAGACTGTTTTCGTCAACATGAAAGGTGTTTGCGCCGGGTGTCAGATGGAAGCACTCACGCTGCAGGGTATTCAACAGAAGCTCATGGAAGAACTGAAAGAGTTCATCAAGATCGTGCCCACCAGGGCAGGGGCATTGAGCAGGGCGACCTGTACCCCTTGATGCAACAGCGCTCCCTTCCCCCGCAGGCGGGGGAAGGGCCGGGGATGAGGGTTGGCAGGTGAAAGAGAAAGTATCAGGTTTTCACCGACCCTCACCCCAACCCCTCTCCCGCCCGCGGGAGAGGGGATAAGAAGATTAAGGAGCATAAAAAATGGAAGGTATCTATTTCGACAACAACGCAACCACACGCGTAGACGAAGCGGTGGTGGAAGCCATGCTGCCGTATTTCACCGAGCAGTTCGGCAACCCGTCGTCCATGCACAGCTTCGGCAACAAAGTCGGGCTGGCGATCAAAAAGGCGCGCATGCAGGTGCAGGAACTGCTTGGTGCGGAGCACGATTCAGAAATCATTTTCACTTCCTGCGGTACCGAGTCGGATTCCACTGCGATCCTTTCCGCCCTGAAGGCTCAGCCCGAGCGCAAGGAAATCATCACCACCAATGTCGAGCATCCGGCCATCCTTACGCTGTGCACCTGGCTGGAAAAAGAAGGCTACAAAGTGCATTACCTCAAGGTTGACGGCAAGGGTCGCCTCGATCTGAATGAATACAAAAAGTTGCTCACCGACCAGGTCGCAGTCGTTTCCGCGATGTGGGCGAACAATGAAACCGGTACGTTCTTCCCGGTGCTTGAAATGGCCGAACTGGCACATGAAGCCGGAGCAATGTTCCATACCGATGCGGTACAGGCCGTGGGCAAGGTGCCGATGAGCCTCAATGACACGAAGATCGACATGCTTTCCTTGTCCGGTCACAAGCTGCACGCCCCCAAGGGAATCGGCGTGCTGTACCTGAAACGCGGTACGCGCTTCCGTCCACTGCTGCGCGGCGGGCATCAGGAACGCGGCCGTCGTGCGGGCACCGAGAACAGCACTTCCATCATCGGCCTGGGCAAGGCGGCTGAAATGGCGCTGGAAGCGATGGCTTTCGAAAATACCGAAGTCGCGCGCCTGCGCGACAAGCTGGAAGCGGGCATCCTGTCCAAAGTGCCGTGCGCTTTCGTGACCGGCGACCCGGACAATCGCCTGCCCAACACCAGCAATATCGCATTCGAATTCATCGAAGGCGAGGCCATCCTGCTGCTGCTCAACAAGTTCGGCATTGCAGCGAGTTCGGGTTCTGCCTGCACTTCCGGCTCGCTGGAGCCTTCGCATGTGATGCGTGCGATGGGTATTCCCTACACCGCCGCACATGGCACGGTGCGTTTTTCGCTGTCGCGTTACAGCACCGAGGCCGAAGTGGATCGCGTCATTCAAGTCGTGCCGGAGATCATCGCGCAATTACGTAAATTGTCGCCGTACTGGGAAGGCGATGCACCGAAGGCAGAACCGGAGAAGGCGTTCGCGCCTGCATACGCATGAACATGAATTGCAGCAATCTGTTTCACACGGAGACGCGAAGACGCGGAGAGAGACTGCGGATGGTTTGCTCCGCGAGCTTCGCTCCCCCGCGTGAGACAAGAAACTGATGAACTCAGGATGAACACTATGTCACGCACCATCATCATCAATGACACCACCCTGCGCGACGGCGAACAGACCGCCGGGGTGGCGTTCACGCTGGATGAGAAGCTGGAGATCGCGCGCCGCATTGATGCGCTCGGCGTACCGGAAATGGAGATCGGCATCCCGGCGATGGGACATGAAGAGCGCGAGAGCATCAACGCCGTCGCTGCGCTGGGATTGAAGTCAAAACTGGTCGTGTGGGGCCGCATGTGTAAAAAGGACATCGAAGTCAGCGAACAGCTTGATGTACCCATCATCAATTTGTCCATCCCGGTGTCGGATATTCATCTTGCGAAAAAACTGAAGCGTGACCGTGCATGGGTGCTCGAGACGATCCATGAAATGGTGCCGTATGCCTGCGATCATGGATTGGAGGTAAACGTTGGTTGTGAGGATGCCTCGCGTGCTGATACCGGGTTTCTGCTGCAGGTGGCCGAGGCTGTGCAAGCGGCCGGTGCGCGCCGCATCCGCTATGCCGACACGCTGGGCGTGATGGAGCCGTTCGGTGTGCACAAAGTCATTTCCGAATTGCGTAGCGCGGTCGACATCGAGATCGAAATGCATGCGCACGACGATCTCGGCCTCGCCACCGCCAACAGCCTTGCTGCAGCCGTGGCGGGTGCCACGCATATCAACACCACGGTGAACGGTCTGGGCGAACGCGCGGGTAATGCGCCACTGGAAGAAGTCGCCCATGGGCTTAAAAAACTCTACAACCTGGAAACCGGCGTCGATCTTCACCATTTCCCTGTGCTGTCACAACTGGTCGCCGATGCATCGGGCCGTCCGGTGCCCTGGCAGAAAAGCCTTGTGGGCGAGGGCGTGTTCTCGCATGAGGCTGGCATCCACGTCGATGGCCTGCTCAAGGATCCGAACACCTATCAGGCATTCGATCCGGACGAAGTCGGTCGCCGCAACAAACTGGTAATCGGCAAGCATTCCGGCGCGCATGGTGTCATCGCTGCCTACGCCACCATGGGACTCAGCTTGAGCCAGGCTGAAGCACGAGCATTGTTGCCGGATATTCGCAGTTTTTCGGAGCGAGCCAAACGTTCACCAGCTGACCAGGAGTTGCTGTTTCTGTACCAGCGTTATATTGGCCGTACCCAGCCAGGCGCAACGCATTGAAGAGATTAGAGGCTGGTGAAGATGAAAAGGAAAAGGATATATCAATGGACGCACTGACTCTGGAAGAGGCGATGGAAGAATTAGTCTCCGCCGAAGATTTCCTGGACTACTTCGGTATCGATTACGACGCCTCGGTGGTTCAGGTAAACCGCTTGCATATCCTGCAGCGCTACCACAACTATCTTGCCAAGGTGACGCTACCGGAGCTGGAAGATGCGCGCCGCATGATGTACACCACACTGCTGCAGCAGGCGTACCAGGATTTTGTGAAGTCCGATGCGCTCACTGAAAAAGTGTTCAAGGTGTTTCATATGCATGAACCGCAGGTGAAGCTCGTGCCTTTATCGGAAATTACGGTGAAGAGAAAATATGCTGCCTGAATTCGAATTCGGTGATGAAGTACGTATCGTGCGCAACGTGCGCAACGACGGTACCTATCCCGGCATATCCACAGGCCAGTTGCTCATCCGGCGCGGTAGCACAGGTTTTGTGATGAACGTCGGTACCTTTTTGCAGGATCAGCTCATCTACACCGTCAATTTCATGGAGCAAGGTCGCATCGTCGGCTGCCGTGAGGAAGAGCTGATCGGCATCGGTGAACCGTGGATTCCAAGCAAGTTTGAAAGCCGTGAAAAAGTGCGCAGCAGGATCACGCTCACCGTGCGCGGCGAAGCACGCGTTAGCCCGGGTATGGAAGGCGAAATACTGAAAGTGTTTCGCGACGAGAACAACGGCGTGCAGTACCACGTGATCTTCCATGATCAGGTGCTGCAAGTGCCAGAAGCTTCACTGGAGGCAATAAAAGTCTATGACGACGAGGAAACCGAAGATGCCGCAGCTCATTGAATCGGACGTGGCTTATCTTGCGCTCAAGGCTGCGCAGAAACTTTACAGCAAGGCAACTGCCGCCCTGCAGCCGGAGGAGTTCGAGCGCGTGCAGAATGTGGCGCAGCAACAGTACAACCTTGAAACCCGCGTCCTGTCATCCCCCGAGGCGCGCGATGCCATGGTGCCGCCTTCCACGGTGGAAGCTGCGATGCAGGAGATACGAGGGCGCTACCAGAACGAGGAAGAGTTTGCCGACGATCTTGCGCGCAATGGCCTGGACGAAACCAATTTCGCTGCCGCGCTGGAGCGTGAGCTCAGGGTCGAAGCTGTCATGGAAAAAGTCGGCGCGCGCGCAGAAAGCGTGAGCGACATGGATATTGACCTGTATTACCAGTACCACCCGGAACAATTCCGCCGTCCCGAAACGCGGCTGGTGCGACATATCCTTGTCACCATTAATGAAACCATTCCCGAGAACATGCGCGAAGTTGCGCGTAAGCGCATAGATGAAATCGCTGCCCGGCTTGCAAAAGAACCGCAGCGTTTCGAAGAACAGGCGCTCAAACATTCCGAATGTCCCACCGCGCTGGATGGCGGCAAGCTGGGTGATCTGCCGCGCGGAAAACTTTTTCCGGAACTGGACAAGGCGCTTTTTGAACTGAAGGCGGGCGAAGTGAGCGGGGTGCTGGAATCCGAACTGGGCTTTCACGTGCTGCGCTGCGATACCATCACTGAGGCAGGCATACTCGGTTACGACCTGGCCAAACCGTATATTCGCAAGCTACTGGAAAAAAAGCGCAAACAGGCTTATCAGCAATTCTGGGTAAAGGAATTGTTGAACAAAAAGTAGAAATGCACCCCAAAAGGGTTTTTCCATCCTGTATTCGGATTCGCAGATTCCATATCGGTGGCCGTATTAACCAAAATTACATTTTTTCTATATAGAAGTAGTAGTGCTCATTTTCCTGGAATTGCTGCAGCAATTTATAGTCATTGTTGCTCACTAATGTTCGGATATTCTTGATTGTTCCTTCCCTGGTTGTGACAACCTTTAGCACTTCCCCGGCACTCATTTTATCGAGCACCTCCTTTGTTTTTATTACCGGGACAGGACAATCATCCTGTGTGGCATCAAGTAAGACGTTGAAGTCAATATGCATAAATCCCCCTTTAATTTCAAATAGTAATGTTATTTTTGATGCAGAATATTTTTAGAATGGCGCATTGTAAGCAATTGCGGCATTTTTGTGGGCTGAAGTTTAATCTCCAGCACGAAGTGTAGGTCTTTTATTAATAAATAGCGATTAGCAGCGGATTTGCTTGCTAGCCAGTAGAAGAAGTGTCTGTGCCTGGTCTTCACAGGATTGACGAACGTTTGTATCCAGCCTTTTTAGCCAGGGGACGGGTATCTGTTCCATGCCGTACATCGCGCCTGCCAGCATTCCCGCAATCGCACCGGTCGTGTCGGCATCGCCGCCGCGATTGACTACATCGACCAGACAGTCACGGAAATTATCGGTATCGAAAAAGCTCTGGAACACGGCCTGCAACGTATGGGCGATGTAGCCGCTGGGATTGGTGCTCTGCTTCATTGCACGGAATCTGAATTCCGGGAACCGTGCTCCCAGCGGATGGGCATGCTGGTGCAGCAGATAATTTTTATCCCTGCCGTGCAATGCATCCTGCACCATGAATGCCAGGGTTTCGCACGCAGCATCAGAAGCGGCGCAGTGATGGGTGACGTGCGCCTGCGCACGGCTGGCAGACCGGACAATTTCTTCGTTTTCATCCAGAGTGGCGAGGGCGACTGGCAACACGCGCATTGCTGCACCATTGCCTGCATCGTGGTCAGAATAGGGCGCTTCGGGATTGCCGCTCTTGCGGAACTGCAGCAGGTTGCGCCGCACGGTGTTGCCGATGTCCACCGGTCTGGCGCGCATCCAGGAGTCGAAGGCCTGTGCCACTGCGTGAGCATCCACTTTGCCCTGTTCAATGATGGAATTACCGAGCGCAAGCGACATGGTCGTATCGTCGGTGACCTGTCCCGGTCTGAGGTGCAGCCAGCCGCCGCCGCGCAATGTGTCATGCACACCATATTGCGCTACGATCTCGCGCGGCAGCATGAACTCTACCGTCGCGCCTAGTGCATCGCCAATGGCAAGGCCTAAATATGCGGCAGTGGCGCGGTCAACAACAGACATTTTGAAGGTGCTCCGTCATTTCCGCGCAATGAACTATTCCTCCGGTCCGAAACAGTTGGAATAGTCGGCACACACCTCGCAGCTCGGCGCACGGCAGATGCGAATCTCTTCCTTTTCGCACAACTGCTTGTAGATGAACTTCTTCCACTTCATGTCCTTCGAATTCTTCGCGGCCAGCGTGGGAAAATTCTGCGTCATCAAATGGCTCAGGTATTTGCGCGACCACAGCCCGAGGTCTTGCCACAAATGATCGTTGGCCATGCAGGCGGTCGTGACGATCTCCGCCATCCAGCCTTCGGATTCATCCAGTCCGGCGCGGTGTTCCAGCAGCAGGGCCAGCACGTCGTCGCGCTCCAGTGTGCGCTCGTCATTTTCAAGGTGCTGACTGCGTACGACGATCTGTGTGCGCGGGAAATGCCGGGCCAGCAGCGCAGTGAAGTCGGATTCCTCCAGACCTAGGCAACTCGGCAGCGCGCTGGCGCCGCCGAACTGGCTGCTGATCAATTGGGCGAACAGTGTGTCGTTCGGCAGCCCGGCAGCATGTGTCATCAGCTCCGCATACAGGCCAGAGAATTGAAAATTGCCTTTCACGTTTGTCCTTTCTCCCGCTTGCGGGAGATAACCAGCGACTTGCCCGCTTGCGGGCTTAGTCGAATGGCTAGTAGTCCAATCAGAGTTAGAGAGAGGGTTTTCTTGTTGTCTGTACATAACGCCGGTTCGCATGATGTCCGCCTATCTGCTTGGGTATTCGATCAACAGGTCTTCGTCGCGCAACACCATCTGGCAGGCGAGGCGCCATTCCGTAGTGACCAGATCATTTACCTTCATCGCGTCGATTTGTGCCTCTGTGATCCTGCCTGAATCTTTCAATACTGCGATTTCGCGATCGGTGAGCGGGCCTGCCATCGGTCCCTTGTTGGAAAGATTGGTGACCTTGACCAGGCAGGTCGAACATTCACCGTTCTGACAGCCAAAGTCGATGGGAATGTGGTTGTCCTTTGCCAGCGTCAGCACGGTCACGGTATGACTCCCGGCGGGTGCATAGACGGTTTTGCTCTTGTGTAACGGGCTGGAAAAAGTGATGTTCGGCATTGCAAAGTCTCCTGAATATAAAAAACAAACCTCAGTCCACGAAAAACACCAAAAACACGAAATACAATCTATCTGTTTTATCTGTTCATCGAAATGAGCAGGGTTCGATTTGGTTTTGTTCGTGCCCTTTCGTGTCTTTTGTGGACATAATTACGCCTTGACGACTATGTCGCCGCTTAGTACCTGCGCCTGACAAGCGAGGCGGTCGTCACGCCCGGCCATGTTTTCCTGCAATACCTTGTCCTCCAGCACCGAACGTTCGCTCATATTCTCCATGCCGCTGACGACGCGCACGGTGCAGGTACAACACTCGCCTTCGCGACAGCCGTAAGTGATGCCGGCGCCGATCTTTTCCGATATTTCGATCAGGCGTGTACCTGCGGGCACGCTGACCGTAATGCCGAGTTTTTCGAAAGTGACATTAGCCTTGGGCATGGTGCTCTTCCGGAATGGGGCAGGGATTGCTGTCGTGCGACTTGGGACAGGCTTCGATGTCGCCAAGAAAATGAAAGTCGCGTAGCGATTCGTTTGCCTCCTCGCCCGCTTGCGGGAGAGGATTGAGGAGAGGGGGACGGTCTGGACCGCCAGGTTTTGCATCGTTCAACCCGATCCAGACACGTACCGCATCGGCGTCGAAACCGGTGCGCAATTCGCCATTCGCTTCCATCAGCGGGCGCCGGATCAGCAGCGGGTCGGCAATCATCATCTCCAGCGCATTATTGGCATCGAATGCAGCCGGATCGAGTTCACCGGACTTTATGCGTGGTGCGGCCGGGTTGAACCAGCGCGCAACGGGGAGGTCGCCGAAGAACGCACGCAATCGTTCCGCCGTCCATTTCTCAGTAAGAATGTTTCTCGCCAGTACGGTATGGCCGGACGATGCCAGCCATACTTTCTGTTTGGTATTGTTGCTACAACCTGGTTTTTCGTAGAAGACTATTGTTGCCATGACTCGTCCTTATGCAGCCAGTTTCTGCAGCGGGATGCCGGTGAGGGAACCCGGCGGATTTTTCGGCACACTGTCCGCGTCGAGGATCGCGCCTTCAATCGGGCAGATGGAAGCACACTGTGAATCTTCGAAGTCACCGGAACATTCATTGCATTTATCCGAATCGATCAGGAAATGCGGCTTTGCCTCGTAGATCGCCTTGCTCGGGCATAGCGGCTCGCATGCATAGCAGTTGGTACAGAGTTCGATGATTTCGAGTGCCATGATGCTGCTTCCTTATGCTGCCTTCTGTTGCGCTTCGGGTTTTGCATTCAGCTTGCCTGCCACGCGCATTTCTTCGTACACCTTGAGGATCGCATCCTCGATGGGTTCCATCGCATGTTCGCCATTGGGCTGGATGCCGGCGGCTTCCAGCGGGCCCCAGGGTTCATAGCCCACCTTGCTGCACAGTACGGCTTCGCAACCGGCCAGCACGCGCAGGGTCTTGTCCAGTGCGCTCTCGCCGTCGCCGCAGGTATCGCCACCCTCGCAATACGGAATGGTCTTGCGGTGGCCGATGAAGCGCACGCCGTCTGACGATGCTTCATAGATCAGGAATTCACCGGCATGGCCGAAGTGTTCGTTGATCACTCCGTTGCCCTTGGTAGCGACTGCCATCAATACTGGACGGGAGCGTCGAATATCCTTGCGTAGCGAGGCCACATCACTCTCTCCCGCTTGCGGGAGAGAGGTAGGAGAGAGGGCGGGCTTGAGCGGCTGGATGTTTACCAGTTGCGCCTTCGCCGCATGTTTGCTTTCCAGTTCGGCGTTGATGGACGCATGCACTTCGGCACGCATTTTCATCGCTGCCGCATAGTCGATATCCATCTTCTCGATCTTGTCCATGGTGAATTCCGCACCGCGGTCTTCGCCCAGCAGGCCCACCGCATCGGCGCGGCACTGGCGGCAATGGCGCATCATGTTCATGTCGCCTGCGCAGGCATCCTGTAAGGTTTGCAATTCATCATGCGTGGGGCTGCGCTGGCCGGTGAGGCCGTAGAAGGTGCCGTGCTCGGCTTCGGCGATCAGCGGCATCACGTTGTGGAGGAATGCACCCTTGGCCTTCACAATCTTCGATACCTCTTCCAGATGCCTGTCGTTGACGCCGGGGATCATCACCGAGTTCACCTTGACCAGTATTCCCTTGGCAACCAGCATCTCCAGCCCCTTCTGTTGCTGCGCGATGAGAATCTCGGCAGCCTCGCGTCCCTTGATGCGCTTGTTCTGCCAGAAGATCCACGGATAGATCTGCGCGCCCACGTCAGGATCGACGCAGTTGATGGTGATGGTCACGTGATCGATGTTGTATTGCGCCAGACGTTCCACCTGTTCGGGCAACGACAGGCCATTGGTCGAGACGCACAGTTTGATGTCCGGCGCCTGCTCGGACAGCATGCGGAACGTATCGAAGGTGCGCTCCGGATTGGCGAGGGGATCACCGGGGCCGGCGATACCCAGTACCGTCATTTGCGGAATGGTGGCGGCAACGGCCAATACTTTCTTTACGGCCTGTTGCGGCTTCAACACTTCGGATACCACGCCGGGGCGCGATTCATTCGCGCAATCGTACTTGCGGTTGCAGTAATGGCACTGGATGTTGCAGGCCGGCGCCACGGCCACGTGCATGCGCGCGAAGTAGTGATGCGCTTCTTCGGAATAGCAGGGATGATTCTTCACCTTGTCGCGGATGTGATCCGGCAGGTGGCTCATCTGATCGCCGGTGGATCCGCACGAACCGGCGGCGCATCCGCGGGGATTGGAAATTGCGCGTAGCGCTTCGTTTGCTCCCTCTCCCGCTTGGGGGAGAGGGTTGGGGAGAGGGCTTCCACTCCTGACGATATTGATGACGGGCAATTGCACGGTCTTCTCCTAGCTAATGTTAATGTTTGCCAGATATTCAGCAATTGGCGTGCCTGTTATTGGATTGACCACAACTTATTGTTTTAAAATGGATTAAAAGAGAGCGAAAAGTCCCGCTGTTGTAAACGCCACAAGGGGTAAGGAAAGGGTTGTGGGGAAGACGACAAGCAAGTTTCATCGATTAACAACATTATTTTGCATTACGACTATAAATAATGTAAAAATACCCCTATGTCATTGACCCAATACTCATTTCTGGATGCTTACAATCCGTGGTGGAGCGACGGTGAGGCAGCTTTTGCCGGTTTGCCGGAGTTCCATCGCGATGTGTTCGACGATCTTTATGCTGACATCCAACACCTGCCGCAAATGATCTCGGTGACGGGGCCGCGCCGGGTGGGCAAGAGTACCTTGCTCAGGCAATGCATCCGCAAGCTGATCCAGGAAAACGGTCAGGCACAGGCGCATCGCATCGTCTATTTCACCATGGACGACCCGGCATTGCTGTTACCGCAAGTCGATATGGATCGTTTCTTCGAAGAACTGGTGGCGGAGTTCGCCAAGCGAGAGAAAGACGGAGTGGTTTATTTGTTTCTCGACGAGATACAAAAATTTCCGCGCTGGGAGTTATATCTCAAAAAACATTACGACCTTAAAACGCCGGTGCGCTTCGTGGTGTCGGGCTCGGCGTCCTCGCCCATCTTCCGCAAGTCGCGCGAGAGCTTACTGGGACGGATTCATGATTATCGGGTGTTGCCGTTCAGTTTTCGGGAGTTCTTTTGTTTTCACATTTTTGAAAATGGCTCAGACATATCAAAACGTTTGAAAAAAGTTGGCAACTATATGAGATTGAATCGGACGCCAATGGAAACGGTGTCGTTGCTTCAAGATTTGGTGTTTTTCGAAAATGAGGGGAATCCAATTGCAACAAAACTCTCAGCTTTCTTCTTCGAAGGCGGCTTCCCCGAAGTCTGGAACCTCCCAGATATCCTTACGAAACAGGAATACCTTTACCAGAACCAAGTAGAGCGCGTGATCTTCGAGGATTTACTGGTGGCAGCAGAATTCCGCAAACCGGAGATGCTGCGCCGTTTCTATTTGGGTTTACTGGCTGAGCCAGGGAGAGAAACCAACGTTACCAAGCTGTCGAAAGACATCGGCATCACCGCATCGACCATTACTAGCTATTTTCCCTTGCTGGAGGCGACCGATCTGGTGTGGCGACTGCACAAATATACCGGAAGCAAGGCGACGGCAAAGGCTGGCAACTTCAAGAGTTATCTTGTCGATCTGGCGGTGCGCAATGCGGTGATGAAACTCACGCCGGAACGCCTTTTGACGGATGAGCCGATATTGGGGTTGTATGCCGAGAACATCGTTGCCAACCACTTGCGGCGCTGGCCAGGGCTGGTGGAGTTGGCCTACTATCGCGAGCGCGACAAGGAGCTCGACTTCATTGTTGATCTGGGCGCGACGCGCATCGGCATTGAGGTCAAATACCGCGCCACGTTGAACGAAAATGAACTCAACAAGAGCCGCGCCATTGCTGAATCGTTGGGTTGTGAGGCGTACGTTGTCGTGTGCAAGGAGTGCCAAGACGATGTGCTGGAGAAACGCTTGCAGAAGAAATCCAGGATTCCACTGGCGGTCGTTCCGCTGGCTGATTTCTTGTTGCTGTTCTAACCTGATTTCATGCCATCACGGATACAGTCCGGCCAATTCAGCTTCCGTGCGGGCGGGCTTGCCGGTTCCGTTGTCCAGAGATTTCAAATCGAGCAACGCCGAGCCTTGCCACTCGCCATTGGCATAACAGGCACGATCGAGTTCGCCCAGCAACGGTTTGAATCTGTCATCGCCCATCCGCTCCGCCAATGCCTTGAGGCCGATGGGCGGATCCTGCGGCCAGGTGGCACGTGCCCAATCGAGCAAGTGGCGGCGCGCGGCCGGTGCATCGTTGTTGCGGCCTGCCTGCTGGAATGCCTTGCGAGCTTCAGCGATGCGCGGGGCGGATGCGGCAGGCGCTGTCGGCTTCAGGTCTGGAGTGATTTTCGGTTTGCGTCGGCTGCTATGCCACCAGGCAGCGAGTGTGCCCAGCCAGAGCAACGCAAAGAAGATACTCATCCATACCCAGCGATAATTTGTTGTCGAATTTTCCGTTCCCTGCAAAGCGGACGAAATAGCGGAAGGTATGGCTGCATCGGAATTCTGGTTTGATGGAACAGGAGGGGTGACGGTACCGCCCGCACCGGGCAGTACGTCCAGCGTGCGTGCGGGCAGCTTGATCTCGCGCTGGACGTTTTTGTCGGTGTCCCACCAGTACAGGTGCAGCGCGGGAATTTCGTAGTTGCCGGCTGCACTGGCGATGATGGCGATATCCTGTGTACGGGTGCCGACGACGCTGTTGCTCTGTGCATCGTCATTCAATTGTGGTTGATCCGGATACGCGCGCAGACCATCCGGCAATTGTATGAGCTTGCCCAGGTCGGGCAGTTGGGCTGCAGTCAAACCCTTGGCCTTGATCTGCAGATGCCGCGTGACGGGATCGCCTGCATGGATCTGTCCATTATCCGGTTGCCAGGTTTCTTCCAGCGTCACTTTTCGTGCGGGCAGCCAGTCGCGGCCGCTGGCGCTTGCGGGGCGTGGCTGCACATTCAATACCACTGGCTTGCCCTGGAGGCGTATCGGTCGGGTGGCGTTAAGCATGCCGGCGAAAGGATTGTGGCCGAAAACATTGCCAAAGAGCTGGTCGTTGCCGAACGGATCATTGTTGCTGTCCTGTACTTGAGCGTTCAGCACCGGGCCATCCAGCCGGATTTTGCCGCTGCGTTGCGGAAACAGCAGGTAGTTGCGTTCGATGACCCTGTAGGTCCTGCCGTTGCGCGTTTCAGTGGTTTGCCTGTCCTTTCCAAGTTGCTGGACCAGCACATTGTTGCCGGGCTGCAGGTCGAGGCTGGCCTGGTACAGCGGCTGGTCGGTGTAGATACGCACTTTCAGCGGCACGGCCGCCTGCACATAGGGATTTTTCTGCTCCGGTGTGGCGGTGATGAATACATGCGATGCATTTTCTGCAGGTACATCGTCGTCAGGCGTATTTCCCGGCTGGGCGGAAGCGCCATTACCGGCCACCTCCAGCGGAAGTATAGGCGACGATTGTCCGTTCCATTCCAGCGCCGGAATATGCAATTTGCCGCTACGCTTCGGCAACAACATCAGGCTTATCTGCTTTTGCGCATTCATCTTGCCGTTGATGATCTGGATGTTGGAACCCGAACTGTGTCCGACGATTTCGAAGTCCTGCTTGAGTGGGCTCAGATCGGGCTCCGAGTCGGTCTGGCCTTCGTATTCCAGTGTGAGGCGTACCGTTTCGCCGGGACCGATCCGGCTGTGGTCGAGCCGGGCATTGATCTGCGCCGCAGCGGGTAGGCACAGGCCGAGAATAAACAGGGTCGTCAGGATACGGATGGAATTTTTCATTGTTGTCCACCTTGTTGTCGGATCATGTGTTCGATCATGAATTTGCGCCGCAGCAAACCACCGGGATCGTCCGGAATGGCGCGCAGCCATTTTTCCTGGGCGAGTTGCTTTTCGCTGAGTGGGGCATCCGCAGGCGCGCGAGTTTTGTCTGCAGGTGTTTTGTCCAGCGCGGCGGCGGCATCGCGTCTGGCTTGTTCTGCTTCATCACCTTGGGACGGTTTTTTTTGACCAGACATGTCGGGCTGATTTGAATCGGGTTGTTTGTTCTGGGCGGATTGTTGCTGGCTTTGTCCGGTTTGCTGTTCGTCCTTGTTCTCTTCTTTGCCTTGTTGCTGCTTTTCGCTTTGATTCTTGCCGGCTGAATCCCGTTTTCCGGAATCATCTTTTGCGTCATCTTGCTTGCCGCCATTTTTGGCATCGGATTGTCCCGACTGCTTCTGGTCGCCGTTCTTGCCGTCTTTGGAAGATGAATCTTTATCCGACGATGGCTTATTCTGCGGCGGTTGCTGTTGCAAAGCCTTTGCCACCAGGTCGCGGTTGTGGCGTGCATCCTTGTCATCCGGATCATGCGCCAGTGCCGCATCGTAAGCTTTGAGCGCCTCCTCCAGCTGTCCCGCCTGTGCCAGCGCATTGCCACGGTTATAGTTGCCGTTGCTGTCGTCGAAGTCTGAGAAATGTTTTGCTGCATTTGCATAATCCCCGGCCTGCAATTCAGCATAGGCCTTGCGGCGCGGGTCGCTATAGGTTTGCGCGGCTGCCGCCGCATCGCCCTGTTGCATCAGCCGCTCGCCCTGCTGGTCGGCGTTGTGCCACAGGTTATCCCAGAAGCTGCCTGCCTGTGCCGTCCCCGCACAGAGCAAAAGCACGGAAAGAAACAATCCACGTTTCATAGCCATCCCCGCCGCGCTAGCAACGCCGTGATCAGCAACAGCAACGGCAATAGCCATACGCCGCCATCCAGCCGGTGCGCTACGCGGATATCTTTGTTCTCGGTGGCGCGGCTGGTGCGATCTGCGCCGCTTTGCAGATAAGCAATCAGGCTCGGCAACTGTGTGAGGTCCGCATAGCGTCCGCCGCCGCTGGCGGCCAGTTGTTGCAACCGCTCCGTATCCAGCCGCGCAAGATTCATATGTCCTTTTGCATTCTGCACAAAACCGCCGCCCGCCTGGCTCAGCGGTGCGCCGGCGCGGGTGCCGATGCCCACGACACTTATCGAGATATTTTTCGATTGCAGATTTTTTGCGGCGGAGAACGCGGCGGCCGGGTCGCTGAAGCCGTCGGTCAGTACAACCACTTGCGCATTTTTGCCGCCGCCCTGTTTGGCCAGTATTGCAGCCTGTCCCAGCGCCGGAGCGAGATTGTCGCCTGCACTGGGCATGATGTCCGGCGCCAGCGGCGGCAGCAGTGCGCGTACCGTGGCGACATCATCGGTTAAGGGCGTGACGGTATATGGTTCGTCGCTGAACGCCACCAGTCCCACGCGCGCATCCTGTGTGCCGTTGAGCAAATCTTCCAGCGCATAACGTGCGCGCGTGACACGGTTCGGAGAGAGATCGGCCGCGAGCATGGAGGGCGACAAATCCAGTACCAGTATCCAGGCACTGTTGCCGCGATAGGCGAGTGAAGGCGCCTGCTGCCAGCTGGGTCCGGCCAGTGCCAGCACCGCCAGTGTCCATGCCAGTGCCAGCCACGGCCAGGGAGATCGTCCGCGTTTGCCGCCGCCGTCCAGCCGCAGGCTGTCCAGCAGTTCTGCATCAATAAGCTGCGTCCAGCCGCTTTCGCCCCCGTTGCGCCGCGCCAGCCAGATGCACAATCCCCACAGCAGCGGCAGCGCCAGCAGCCACCAGGGGCGCAGGAATTGCAGATGCTGTATCACGTCCATTTTCTTCTCCATATCACCGCAGGTACGCTGAACAATAACGCTGCGCCCAGCGGCCAGAAGAACCATTCGTCGCGCGGGCGGTACCATTGTTGCCGTGCGTCGCTGGGCTCAAGCTCGTCGATGTGCGCATAGACTTTCTCGAGTTTTCTGACATCCGTCGCGCGGAAATATTCACCGCCCGTGGTTTTGGCGATGAGCTTGAGTGTGTCTTCATCCAGGTCGCTGCCGACACGCATACCAAAAAAACCGGTCTGGTCACTGGAGCCGACACCGATGGTATAGATGCGCAAACCCGCGCTGGCGGCCATTTTTGCAGCCTCGGCTGGTGGCATGAGACCCGCGTTGCTGCTGCCGTCGGTGAGCAGGATCAGCACCATCTCGCCTTTGTCTGCATTTTGGGTGTTATGCAGTCGCTTGATGGCCAGACCGATTGCATCGCCGATGGCCGTCTGCTGTCCCGCCATGCCGACCATGGCTTCGTTCAGGAATTTGCCTACTGTTTCCAGGTCGGGCGTGAGCGGCGCCTGTATATAGGGTTGCGTGCCGAACAGGATGAGTCCGACCTGATCGCCATGGCGGCGGCGGATGAAATCACCCGCCACTTTTTGCACCACTTGCAGGCGGCTGGCATTTCCGGCCATGTCCTGCGTGGACATGGAACCGGAGACATCGACTGCCAGCAGCAGGCGGCGTCCGGTGGTAGGCACCGGCAGCGGATCGCCCAGCCATTGCGGACGCACTGCGGCAAGCATGAGCAGCAGCCAGATCAATATGAGCAATATTTTGCGTGGGCGCGACAGGCTGTGCGCTTCGGGTGCCGAAGCGGCGGCGACCGCATCGGCAAAAGGAAGAAACAACGCCGCACCTTGCGGCCGAGCGGGCGGTAGCCAGCGTGCCAGCAGCCAGGGCAGCGGCAGCAACAGTAGTATCCACGGCCATTCGAAATGGATCATTGCCGTCCTCGCAGGAAATTCTGCGCACCCTGCAGCCAGGGGCTGCGGTCGTGCAAATTCAGTCCGCCATAAGCTGCGTGCAACAAATGTTGTCCCGCTTCACCGGCCAGTTCCTTGCCGCCATGTGCGGCGATAAATGCCAGCCATTCTTCGCCGCTCAGGTTTGCGACTGTCTCGCGGCCATAAGCCGCGATGGCATAACGCCGCAGTAAATCCTGCAAATCGCGCGCCAGCTGAAAATCGTCGTGCGCATGCATCTTCAGATGCGCGAGTTCGCGCAAGGCGATGCGGCGCAAGCGCCGCGACGGGCGCAAGTACCAGTAGATCAGGCCCGCAACCAACAACACGAGCAGCAGCAACAGCAACCACCAGCCTGGCGCAGGCGGCCACCAGCCGGGCGGCGGCGGCGCGTGAGGTGGGGCAAGCTGTTTCAGCCAGTCGTTGTTCATTCCGGATAATCCATCAATAACAAACACCGTCATTCCCGCGAAGGCGGGAATCCAGTAGAAATAAATTGCATGCAATGCGTACAAAGTCAGGTTTTGTCCCGCTACGCGGGGAAGTATCGATCAACTGGATTCCCGCCTTCGCGGGAATGACGAATACTGGGTTCATGCGGTCCATAGTGGTTCTCTTAGCAGTGGCGGCAATGATTCGGTCACTGGCTCAGGTGTATTTAAACGGATCAGCGGCAGGTTGAGGCGGTGCGTCAAATCATCCAGGCTGCTTTGGCGAGCAGTCCATTTTTCCTGCCAGGCGCTGCGGCTGCGCGCGCCGTCTAGCCACCACAGGCGGCCGGGCAATCCGGCGCGGTAACTTCCGTCCGGCAAGCCGCTGTTTTCCAGCGGGTCGACCATCCACAGCAAACGGCAATCGCAGCGCAACGAAATGCTCGCCAGCAGATTTTCGGTGAGATCATCCAGTCCGCTGAAGTCGCTCAGGATCAGCACCAGGCTGCCCGGTTGCAACAACGGTCTCAGGGAAGTCAGTAATGCATTCAGACTGCCCGCTTTGGGGACATCAGGTTGGGTGGGCTGGGCCTCGACCAGCGCTTCGAGCACTGGCAGCACGCCCGCTTCGCGCGCGCGCGGACGAAAAATGCGTTCGTGCGTGTTGCCGCCGATCACGGCGCCCAGACGGTCGCCATCCATGGCGGCAACCCATGCCAGCAAAGCTGCAGAGCGCAGCAAGAGTGCCGACTTGAGCTGGTGGCGACTGCCGAAATACAAACCGGGATGCAAATCGGCGACCAGCCATACCGGGCGCTCGCGTTCTTCGCGGAACAGTTTGGTGTGCGGCTGGCCGCGCCGCGCAGTCACGCGCCAGTCTATGTTGCGCGCGTCGTCACCGGGTGAGTACAGGCGGACTTCTTCAAATTCCAGACCGCGGCCGCGTTGCGCGCTGCGGTGCGAACCCTGCAGGCGCGCGAGTACCGGACGGCGGGCATGCAGGTTGAGATCGTGGGCGGTTCCGCGCAAGGCAACAAGTTCTGCCAAGTCAGGAATGATCACGGCGTGGGCACCTGACGCAACAATTCGTTGACGCAATCCTGTGCCGAAACACCGTGCGCCTGTGCGGTGTAGTCCTGTAGCAGGCGGTGGCGCAATGCATCCGGCGCGATGGCTTGTACATCCTCGGGACTTACGTAGTCGCGCCCATCCAGCCAGGCCAGCGCACGTGCACCACGTTCCATGGCAAGGGCCGCACGCGGACTCGCGCCCCAGCGCAGCCACTCTTTCAGTTTGTTGCTGTATTTATCCGGGAAACGGGTGGCCTCGACCAGCGCGGCGATATATTCGGCAACCGAATCGGCCAGCGTGAGTTCCAACACCTCGCGCCGTGCAGCGAACACCTGCTCCTGAGTCAGCGCTGCGCGTGGCGGCGATATCTCTCGTGCTTCTTTCGCTTCGCGCCGCGACAGCTCCATGATGCGCAGGGTGGTGGCGCGGTCCGGATAATCCACCAGCGTATGCAGCATGAAGCGATCCAGCTGTGCTTCCGGCAGTGGGTAAGTGCCTTCGTGTTCGATGGGGTTTTGCGTAGCCATCACCAGGAACAGACGCGGAAGCGGATAGGTGGCGGAGCCGACGCTGATCTGGCGTTCGGCCATGGCTTCCAGCAACGCAGACTGCACCTTGGCCGGGGCGCGGTTGATCTCGTCGGCCAGGATCAGGTTGTGGAACAGTGGTCCGCGCTGGAAATGGAAACCGCCTTCCTCGGGACGGTAAATGTCGGAACCGGTGAGGTCGGCCGGCAGCATGTCGGGTGTGAACTGCAGGCGCTGGAAATTACCTTCGATGCCTTGCGCCAGTGCCTTGATGGCGCGCGTCTTGGCCAAGCCGGGCGGTCCTTCCACCAGCAGGTGACCGTCTGCCAACAGTGCCAGCAGCAGGCGCGTTACCAGATTCTCCTGGCCAAGGATCTGCTGGTTGAGATAGGCGCTCAATTCATTGAATGCCAATAGCGCCGTGCCGGCGCGGGGAGCGGTGATTTCCATTGGGAATCCTTTCAGTCGATTTCTTCTTGTGGCATACAGAAAGAATTATTTTCGCAAAGTTCCCGGAGAAAGTGGCGGGATATGTGTGAACGTCAAAATGCGCTAAATGTAACTGGAGTTGCCTGTTTCTTCCTGATGATGAGCGTTGAATAACCCTCTTACAGGGTATTGTTGAAAACAATTTTCCGGGACGAATGTCGCGTCTGTTTACTTAATACCATGAAAAACGGGAGCCTGAGCTCCCGTTTTGAGTCTGAATATTAATTGCCGGATCAGAAAAACTCGGTGTTTTCCCTGCGCCGTGCCATAAAACCAATCAAACACAGACCGACGAGCAGCATGGCGTAAGTTTCGGGCTCCGGTACCGGAGACACAACTTCATTGATTGCCAGGTTATCCATCACAAAGTGCGCGCCCAATCCTGTTCCAACCAGAGCGGGGTTTGGTATGCCGCCACTTGAAAAAAACGAAACAGAGTTGATATTGAACCAGTTAAAGACAACATTCAGCGGTCCGCTGGTATCGACCGTGAAGTCGGTGGTATATGTATTGGAGCCACCGGTTGCAACGACATGAATCTGCAGACCGTCATTCCAGGCACCCGTGAAGAAGGCATTGTTCAGGGTAAATGCAGTTGTGCTGCTGAATGATGCAGGAGCGGCATTCCGGTTATACGCAGCACTCAATCCTGACACGATACCGGTCTCGTAGCCGCTGCCCGGGACAATGTAACTGTATCCGAAGTTATTCCATTGCAACCCACCGTAGCCATCTTGAATCACGCCAGGTTGATTATCAAAAGTCAGGATTGCAGCATTTACTGCGGTGCTGATAAGCAGCATGGAAGCGGCTACGATACCAGCCATTCTCTTCATGAAAACCCCTGCTGTAGTGTTCATAATATAACCCCTTATATTAAAGTGAATAAACTTCAGCGCACACCCAATTACACTACTATCATGTCAGGTTTAGCCAAGAGGGACTACTGTACTAAAGTACAAGAATGGGACGTTTTTGAACCGATTGTATGTATTTGATTTTGCTGACTTGCAGTTTGTCAGACAAGTCTGAACGGCAGTTTGACTCCGGTGTTAGCGACGAAATGGCGAACGCACTGCAGATGATTGCTAGATTTGCCTCACCTTGATGTTCAACGTCTGGATACGATAGGCGATCTGCCTTGGCGTCATATCGAGCAGGCGTGCAGCTTTGGCCTGTACCCAGCCGGCTTGTTCCAGCGCGGCGATGACTTTTTCGCGTTCGTCGAGGTTGGGGTCGTCAAGATCCAGTTCCTGGATTCCTCCGCGGCTGCTGGATATTTTTTCGTCGATGCCGGTGAGCAGGATGGCGTCGCGGTCTATGGTGTTGCCTTCGGTCATCACCGAGGCACGTTCCAGGCAGTTTTCCAGTTCGCGTACATTGCCGGGCCAGTCGTGATGCATGAGGATGCGCAACGCGGCATCGGTCAGCGTGAGCGGTCTGCCCTGTTGCGTGCTGAGTTTTTCCACCAGGAAGCGCGCGATTTCCG
>JBNLBY010000019.1:0-31740 GCA_050303535.1 Sideroxydans sp.
GCTGGCTTCGTCATTCAGGTCGCCGGCAAACAGGTAGCTGAATCCGCCATAGCTGAGGCGGAATACGATGGAGTGGCCGTTGATGGTGTGTGACACGGAATGTCCCTTGAATGCTTCTCCGTCGGTGTCCAGTGATTCGTGCCCTATCCTTGGCCCTTTGGGCGGGTTGCCCAGAAATTTCAGGGCGGGCTTGCCGCCTATCTGTTCGGTATTCGGTCCGAATACTTCGATCTTCATGTCGTCGGTGTTGAAGAAGTCGAATGCTTCTGTATCCCCGAATTCCAGCCGCCGGAATTCGATCTTGCCGCGTTTGTTGTATTCCTTGAGGGCGTTTTTCCAGGCCAGGAAGTTTTTGTTCATTTTCGCATCGTCGACCTTGAGCAGGTCCTGCTCCAGCCCGACGATGTAGAGACCTTCTGCTGTTTTTTTGGTGGGCCCGAGCATTTCGCTGTCCGGTACTTTGCGTTTATTCATGGTGGAGGGGCGTTTCACAAGGCCGTTGTGATATATGCGTTTGGGACGGATGAACAGGCGTTTTTTCTTGTTCGGGTTGTTTTCCGATTCGTATATTTCGGGCAAGCCGGCAAAGTGGTCCGCATCGCCATGCGACACCAGGATGCATTCGATGTCTTTGGGTTTGCTCAGCGAGGTGCCGCGAAAACGGCCCGCCAGGTATCGGGCAAACATCTGGTTGTCGCCGCCATCCACCAAGATCACTTTGCCGTCCGGCGATTCGATGACTGCGGCATCGCCCTGCTGCACGTCGACGAAGTTCACTCTCAGTACTTCGTTCTCCGAAAACTTGCGTATGGTCTCGGCGGCTTTCACGCCGGATGATTTCGAGGGCTCGATGTAGCCCTTCATGTTGTCCGGGAGGATGCTGCCATCCTTGTATTGTTTGTATGCGACCAGTGCGATCTCGATATGCGTTGATTTTTCCGCCAGCACGGTCACTTCGTCGCCCCAGGCCAGCGTGCGGATGTATTTTTTTCTGCCGCGCTCTTCCCATACATCTGCAAGATCAACGTTGATTACGCATCTGGTTGCCATGGTTAGCTCCTTTTGTTAATTGACGGTGAAATCGTTTGCCGGGTTTTTGCTTTGCTGGTGGTGGTTGCGACCGCGCAGAAGTCTGCGCGCTGGTTTGTTCGGTGTCAAACCCTCACCCGGGCGGAGGGTATACGATCAATTGCATATATACTCGCGTTTCATCCCCACCCCGGCCTTCCCTTTGCAAGGCAGAGAGTGCGGTGTCGCATCTGTGGGAAATCTGCACATGTCTGGAATTTAGTTATTCACAGTTTTTGTGGATAAGTGCGGAGATAAGTGCGCCTCGCTGGCGCTAACTGCAAACGGTGTATACAATTTTTTCCGCTGTTTAATTCGCAGGCGTTTTTTCCAAGTCTGCTTTGAGATAATTCAGCTTGAGACTGCCCATGAAACTCATCGACCCGCGCACCACTTATGTTCTCAAGAACCCTCTCGCCTTTGCGCTGCGGGTGCTGCGGGCGTTCCAGGCGAACCAGGGCCTGCTGCTGGCGGGTGCGGTGGCTTATTACGCGCTGCTGTCCATCGTGCCGCTGCTGATCCTGATGGTGATCGTGCTGTCGCATGTGATCGACCAGGACGTGCTGCTGGCGACGATCGCCAAGGCGCTGGAGTTTGCGGTGCCGGGCGAGAACAATGCGGTTTTGGCGGAGCTGGAGGCGCTGCTGGACCACCGGCAGCTGATCGGCTGGGTGCTGCTGGTGACGATGCTGTTTTTCAGCACACTCGGCTTCAGGGTGCTGGAGAGCGCGATCTCGGTGATCTTCCTGCACCGCCTGCAAAAATCCCGGCGGCCCTTGTTCGTTTCCCTGCTGCTGCCCTTTATGTATAACTTTTTCATCGGCGCGGCCCTGTTCGTGGGCACGTTCGTGATGGTCTATCTGCTGGCCTTGGGCGGCGAGAACCTCGTGCTGCTCGGACATACGTGGTCGCTGGGCGGTTTTTCGCAGTTGCTGACCAATATCGCCTGGGTCATCGCGGAGATCCTGCTTATTTCCTCGATCTACTATTTCATGCCGGTGGGCAGGCTGACGGCCAAGCACGCGCTGATCGGCGGCATCACGGCGGGGCTGCTGTGGGAGCTGATCCGCCATGTGCTGAGCTGGTATTTCGGCTCGCTGTCGCAGGTAAGCGTGGTCTACGGCTCGCTGACCACGGCGATTGTGGTGATGCTGGGCTTTGAGGTGGGCGCCACGCTGCTGTTGCTGGGCGCGCAGGTGATCGCGGAATACGAGAATATCGAGCTGGAGGAAGCGAAGAAGCCGTGGTGGATAAGGACGCTCTTCGGACAACTACTCGCAGAATTTAAAAAACGCAGCAAGCCCGGCAATCCCGAATAACAAAAATTTTATTTATTGGTTTTATTGCGATATTGATGTGCTCGAACGAGCATCGAGCATAACCGCCTGATTTATTTTCACCCTCCGCAAAAGATATAGTTTTTTTACAGGACAAGACTAGGCCGTTATCTAGACCGTTCGGCATATGGACATGACTTGCGGCAACGCATATTTTTCGTCATGTGGGTTTCAGATGTTGCATGACACTTTCTGGAGTTGATTAATGACACAACAAACTTTGTTGATAACTATCCTGATTAGCGCTTTTATCATGACGATTGGAATATTATTCTTCAAAGAACCGGACGATAATTACCACAGTTCGTTCACCGAAAGCCTGGTATGGGCAATCGGATTTTTCCTTACAATGAGCATACAGGTAGCATTGATTACAGTGATGGGCTAGCAGGCCGCAAGCCCGGGACAAACGAATTCCGGATTAACAAAGAATAAACCCGCCATACTTTGCCGTATGGCGGGTTTTGTTTGTTGGTGGGCCCTCACGGACTTGAACCGTGGACCAAAGGATTATGAGTCCTCTGCTCTAACCAACTGAGCTAAGGGCCCGTAAACTTAGCTGTCGCCGTCGAGGAAGCTCTTGAGTTTTTCCGAGCGCGACGGATGACGCAGTTTGCGCAATGCCTTGGCTTCTATCTGGCGAATACGCTCGCGGGTGACGTCGAATTGCTTGCCGACCTCTTCCAGCGTGTGGTCGGTATTCATTTCGATGCCGAAGCGCATGCGCAGTACTTTGGCTTCACGCGGGGTGAGGCTGTCCAGGATGTCCTTGGTGACGTTGCGCAGGCTGTCATAAACGGCAGCTTCGACGGGCGCCAGCGAGTTGGCATCCTCGATGAAGTCGCCCAGGTGCGAATCGTCGTCGTCGCCCACCGGGGTTTCCATGGAGATGGGTTCCTTGGCGATCTTGAGGATCTTGCGGATCTTGTCTTCCGGCATTTCCATCTTGTTGGACAGGGTGGCGGCATCCGCGTCCTGCCCGGTCTCCTGCAGAATCTGGCGCGAGATACGGTTCATCTTGTTGATGGTCTCTATCATGTGCACCGGGATACGGATGGTGCGTGCCTGGTCGGCGATGGAGCGCGTGATGGCCTGGCGGATCCACCAAGTGGCATAGGTGGAGAATTTGTAGCCGCGACGGTATTCGAATTTGTCCACGGCCTTCATCAGGCCGATGTTGCCTTCCTGGATGAGGTCGAGGAATTGCAGTCCGCGGTTTGTGTATTTCTTGGCGATGGAGATCACCAGGCGCAGGTTGGCCTCGATCATGTCACGCTTGGCACGGCGTGCCTTGGCTTCGCCGTTGGTCATTTGCTTGTTGATCTCTTTCAGGTCGAGGATGGGAATGCCCACGCGCTGCTGCAACTCCAGCATTTTCTTTTGCTGTTCGACGATGGCGGCCTGGAAACGCGACAGCGTTTCGCTATAGGGTTTCTTCGAGGCGACCTCCTGCTTGACCCAGTTCAGGTTGCCTTCGTTGAGCGGGAACACTTTGATGAAGTGGGTACGCGGCATGTGTGCCTTGGTCACGCACAGTTCCTGGATTTTGCGCTCGCAGGCGCGCACTTCTTCCACCATTCCGCGCATGGTTTCGCACAGGGCGTCCACTTGCTTGGCGGAGAAGCGGAATTGCATCAGGGTGTCTGAAATCTGCATTTGCAGCTTGTCGTATTGCTTGCTGCGATAGCCGTATTTTTCGTAAGCCTTGCCCAGTTTGGCAAAAAGATCGGCGATGACCGCAAAACGCTCCAGCGCATCTTCCCTGAGTTGCGCCAGATTGGCGGCAGCTACAGCTTCGCTGTCGTCTTCCGATTCGTCTTCGGTGTCTTCCCCATCGCTTTCTTCCGACGAATCATCGTCCGAGGAAGCAGATACAGGTTCGTTGACGGCAATACCTTCATCCGTGTCGATGAAACCGTCGATGATTTCGTCGATGCGCATGGTGTCTTCCGCCACTTTGCCGGCCAGGCCCAGAATTTCGGCAATGGTGGCCGGGCAGGCGGAAATCGCCTGGATCATGTGCTTGAGGCCGTCTTCGATACGCTTGGCAATCTCGATCTCGTCCTGGCGCGTAAGCAGATTGACCACGCCCATTTCGCGCATGTACATGCGCACCGGGTCGGTGGTACGGCCAAATTCGGAATCGACAGTGGAAATGGCAGCTTCGGCTTCTTCTGCTGCGTCTTCGTCAGTTACCGGCGGTGTAGCTTCGTTCATCACCAGCGATTCGCTATCCGGCGCGACGTCGCACACGGTGATGCCCATGTCGTTGATCATGCTCACCACGCCTTCGACCTGCTCGACTTCGAGCATGTCCGGCAGGTGGTCGTTGATTTCGGCAAAAGTCAGATAGCCGCGTTCCTTGCCCAGCAGGATCAGCGCTTTCAGCCGCGTGCGACGTGCTTCGATGTCCTGCGTAGGATCAGACACGGTAGCGGCTGCAGCCGCTTTTTCCCTGGCTTTTTCCCTTGCTGTCTGCTTTGCTGTCTGTTTTGCTGTTGGTTTGATGGTTGCTGCGGCCTGCTTTACAGGTGCAGCGCTTTTCTTTTGTCGCGGAGTCGCCATTATGAGGATTCCCAAAGTTGATTCGTACTCGAAAAACGCGGCACACACAAAATTGAGTGGTGCCGCCGAGAAGGGCGCGGATTATACCCGATTTTCATAACATTTCCGCAACTTAGCAGCGTTTTCTCTATTGTGCAGCATCTGCAATTTACGTGCCTGATGCCTGCTTTTTCAGCAAATTTGTGCCTTCAGCTGCTTCAATTCCTCCCTGAGCTGGTCATGGCGCGCCCGTTCCGACTCATCCATGGCCAGCCCTTTGGCCTGCAGGGCGGACATTTCGGCCTCGATGGCTTCGCGCCGCATGTTGCGCAGGATGCCCGAAAATTCCGCCTCAACGTCAAATTCTTCGCCCCACTGCATGATGTCCGCCTGCGCGGCCGCAAATACCTGTTCGTGCATCGTGCCCTCGAAATGCTGGATCATCGCGGCCGTGCTGGTTTCGTCTGCCGATTCGTGCAGCCAGTCGGCCAGCGCGGCGATGGCGGCGGCTTCCACCCCATCATTATGCAAATCATTGGGCAGTTCGCGCGCCAGTTCGGGCTTCATCACCAGGCAGCGCATGAGCATGCGCAAGCCGGAAGGCGCCGAACGTTTGACCCTGGCTGGAGCGGCGCGCTGCGGTGCGGCGATGGGTTTGATGGCCCAGAGCGATTCCAGTTCCGCCTGCTCCACTTTGGCCAATACGGCGACTTCCTTGCGCAACATCAGGGCGGTAGCAGGCGCGGTGATGGCGGTCAGCAACGGCTGCGCATTTTTCAGCAGGGCGCTGCGGCCCTCTTGTGTGCCGAGGTCGACCTGCGCGGTCAGTTCGCGCAGCAGGTAGCCGGACAGCGGCAGGGAGTTTTCCAGTTCGTGCTCGAAGGCTTCGGTGCCGTATTCGCGGATGTAGCTGTCCGGGTCGTGTTTTTCCGGCAAGAACAGGAAGCCGAGACGTTTGCCGTCCTGCAGTTGCGGCAGGGCGTTTTCCAGCGCGCGCCAGGCAGCCTTTTGCCCGGCACTGTCGCCGTCGAAACAGAACACCACTTGTTCGCTCAGGCGCAGCAGCTTCTGTACGTGATACGGCGTGGTGGCGGTACCCAGCGTGGCGACGGCATATTCCACACCGTGCTGCGCCAGCGCGACCACGTCCATATAGCCTTCGACCACGACCACACGCTGATGCCCGCGGATGGCTTTTTGCGCCTGGTACAGGCCGTAGAGTTCGTGGCCTTTTTCGAATAGCGTGGTCTCGGGCGAGTTGAGGTATTTAGGCTCGCCCTTGTCCAGCACGCGTCCGCCGAAGCCGATGACCTGGCCGCGCACGTTGACGATGGGGAACATGATGCGGTCGCGGAAACGGTCGTAGCGTTTGCCCTCTTCGCCCGCGATCACGAGTCCGGTTTCGACGAGGCTGGCGTCCTGGTAGCTGGGCACGGCTTCTTTCAGGTTTTGCCAGTCGTCCGGCGCGTAGCCGATGCCGAAGCGTGCGGCAACTTCGCCGCTCATGCCGCGGCCCTTGAGGTATTCAATTGCGCGCGGGGTCTTTTTGAGCTGTTCGCGGTAGTAACGCGTGGCGGTTTGCATGAGGTCGTAAAGGTCGGGCGCGACTTTGCGTTGCGGCACGTTGGAGGCTTCCTGCGGAACGGTAAGTCCGACGTTGCGTGCCAGTTCTTCCACCGCTTCGACAAAGCCCACGCCGGTGTGCTCCATGACGAAGCCGATGGCTGTGCCGTGCGCACCGCACCCAAAGCAGTGGTAGAACTGTTTGGACTGGCTAACCGTGAAGGACGGGGATTTTTCGGTGTGGAAGGGACAGCAGGCGACGTAGTTGGCACCGGCCTTCTTGAGCGGAAGGTAGCGCTCGATCACATCCACGATGTCGATACGATTGAGCAGATCCTGAATGAAGCTTTTTGGAATCACTCCGCCCTCGTGTCAAGTGGTGTTGAAAATTCTGACTTTTTACTCCTTCCCCCTGCAAGGGGGAAGGTTGGGATGGGGGTGAGAACTGTGTATGGCTTCTACCCCCACCCTGGCCCTCCCCCTGCAAGGGGGAGGGAATTTCTTAAATTATTTTGTGAGCTGTGCCTTGATCAGGCCGGACACCTTGCCCATGTCGGCACGTCCGGCCAGTTTGGGCTTGATGATGCCCATCACTTTGCCCATGTCTTGCGGGCTGGCAGCGCCTGTCGCGGCAATGGCTTCGTCGATGGCTGCTTTTACTTCGGCCTCGCTGAGTTGCTGCGGCATATAGGCCTGCAACACTTCAACTTCAAACTTTTCAACATCCACCAGATCCTGGCGGCCTGCCGCTTCGAACTGGCTGATGGAGTCGCGGCGCTGTTTCAGCATTTTTTCGATGACGCCCACGACGTCGGCGTCGGTCAATTCAATACGCTCGTCCACCTCGCGTTGTTTCATTGCGGCGAGCAAAAGACGAATCGCCCCGAGACGCGCCGTATCCTTGGCGCGCATCGCGGTTTTCATGTCTTCGGTAATTTGCTGCTTGAGACTCATATCAAGCTACTCTGCGCCCGAATGGCGAAGCAGGTTAATACAGTTTTGGCGGGAGAGTCTGGCTGCGCAGGCGCTTGTAGTGACGCTTGACGGCAGCAGCCAGCTTGCGTTTACGTTCTGCAGTGGGCTTCTCGTAGAATTCGCGAGCGCGCAGTTCGGTCAGCAGACCGGTCTTTTCTACAGAACGCTTGAAACGGCGCATTGCCACTTCAAACGGCTCATTCTCTTTAACGCGTACTGTTGTCATGAAAAAACTACCTTTTACCAAAAAATTCGAGGGCGCGATTCTACAAAACAACAGGTTATTCCACAACCGATATTTTCCACGCCCTGTTTTCAGCCCGTGGGGCTGGATAGCGGGGGAATTCACCCGAAAGTGCGAGCAAACCATCCCCCAAAAGTAAGGCGATGTTTTATGGCCTTTGCGCTATGATGCCGTAGCGGGAGTGCACGACCCAAAACCTGGCATAAAACCATAATAAATTCAGTGTTTTTGTCGTCGAGGAGCGAAGTAATCTATGGAAAACAGGAAAGGCTTCCTGAAACTCACATGTGATTTTCTGTGTCACCCGAGCACGCGTATCCCGGTGCTGGTGATCGTGGCGAGCAGTCTGCTGGCGGGTATCATCCTGTGGGGCGGTTTCAACACAGCCATGGAAGCGACAAACGATCTGGAATTCTGCATCTCCTGCCATGAGATGCGCGAATACATTTATCCCGAATACAAAAAAACGCTGCATTATTCGAACAGTTCGGGCGTTCGCGCCATCTGCTCCGATTGTCACGTTCCCAAGAGTTGGGGCTACAAATTGCTGCGCAAGATACGGGCCACGCGTGAGCTGGTGGCCAAGGTCACAGGCGATATCGATACACGGGAAAAATTCGAGGAAAACCGCCTGAAGATGGCTGAACGGGAATGGGCGCGCATGAAGGCTTCAGATTCGCGCGAATGCCGCAACTGCCACAGTTTCGAGGCAATGCGAGGCGCACCGGCCATGTCACAGGTCTATGAGAAACACATGCAGGCGCAAAAAGAGAATAAGACTTGCATCGAATGCCACAAGGGCGTTGCGCATTTGCTGCCCAGGGATTATGAGTATTTCGGCGGGGAATAATACTGCCGGATCCGGCTGACGTCAGCCGGGGTTGAATCAGCTGACGCTGATCCGCCCGAATTTGCGCTTGCCGACTTGCGCAACCACCACCGCCCCTGCCTTGAGTTGCAGTTTTTTGTCGCTGACTTTTTCGCCGTCGAGTTTGACCCCACCCGCATCGATCATGCGCATTGCTTCGGATGTGCTGGCAACAAGATTGGCCTGTTTGAGCAGGTTAGCGATGGCGATCTGGCCGTCGGTGCTGTTCACTGAAATCTCGGGCATATCGTCCGGCAGCACGCCTTTCTGAAAGCGCGCTTCGAATTCCGCCAATGCTTCTTCAGCCGCTTTTTGCGTATGGAAGCGCGCGACGATCTCCTGCGCCAGCAGTACCTTGATGTCGCGCGGGTTGCGGCCGCCGTTCACTTCCTCGCGGAAATTGGCGATCTGCGCCAGGCTGCGGAACGAGAGCAGCTCAAGGTAGCGCCACATCAGGTCGTCGGAGACGGACATGAGTTTGCCGAACATCTCGGTCGGCGTATCGGTGACGCCGACGTAGTTGCCCAGTGATTTGGACATTTTGTTGACTCCGTCCAGACCTTCCAGCAACGGCATGGTGAGTACGCACTGCGCGGGCTGGCCGAAGTGCTTTTGCAGTTCGCGCCCCATGAGCAGGTTGAATTTCTGGTCGGTGCCGCCGAGTTCGATATCGGCCTTGAGCGCGACGGAGTCGTAACCCTGTACCAGCGGATAGATGAATTCGTGGATGGCGATGGGCTGGTTAGCCTTGTAGCGCTTGGAGAAGTCATCGCGTTCCAGCATCTGCGCCACGGTGTGGGTGGCTGCCAGCCGGATCAGATCGACCGCGCTGAATTTGTCCATCCAGGCGGAGTTGAACACGATTTCAGTTTTGGCCGGATCGAGCACCTTGAATACCTGATCCTTATAACTCTCTGCATTCGCCAGCACCTGTTCACGCGTCAAGGGCGGACGCGTGGTGTTTTTGCCGGAGGGGTCGCCGATCATGCCGGTAAAGTCGCCGATCAGGAACAGGGCATGATGTCCCAGATCCTGTAACTGGCGCATTTTGTTGAGCAGCACGGTGTGGCCGAGATGCAAATCGGGCGCGGTGGGATCAAAACCGGCTTTGATACGTAGCGGGCGGTCTTGTTCGAGCTTTTTGACCAGTTCGGATTCGAGCAGCAATTCGTCGCTGCCGCGCTTGATTTGATTGAGGATTTCTTGTCGATTCATGTTGAAAAGCCGCTTGTCTGTGTCTCGCCCGGTACCCCGGCGGATTTTGAGGCAATGTCGCTTTCTGTTAAAGTGCGCGCCTAAAATTCAATAAGTTCTTGTGTCTGCCAAGGAGAAACCACGGGCTTTCACAAGCACAAGTCGTCCTGGGAGGCGAGAATGTTACCGCAAAACACCTTGTCACACGCGCACAAAATGAGGCTGAGATGGTTCGTCACGTTGTCCACGCTGCCTTTACTGGGGGTGGTCACGGCTTTCGGCATTATGCCGCAGACGGATGTAAACTCGCTCGAACAAATTTCCATTGTCGAGGATATTGCGCTGCCCGCTTCTCCCTCTGTCGTCGGCGATGCAACAACTTTCTGGCGCAATGACCGTATCCAGCGTGGCGACACGATTGCCGAACTGTTGCAGCGACTAAATGTTGACGACCCCGCGGCAAGCAAATACCTGCGCAGGAGCAACTCCACCCGGGGGCTGCGCCGTTTGCCTGTTGGCAAGGAGGTTCAGGCCGAGACGGATGCCAATGGCGCATTGGTGGCATTGCGCTATCTGAACGACAGCACCAGTCAAGTCATCGTAGAAAGGGTCGGCGACGATTTCCAGACCCGCACCTTGCCTGTCCCGACCGAAAAACGTGTGCAGATCCGCACCGGGGTGATCAAAACCAATCTGTTCGACGCGACCGATGAGGTCGGCCTGCCCGATCCCGTAGCCAGCCAGCTGGCGGAGATTTTCGGCGGAGATATCGATTTCCACCGCGATCTGCGCAAAGGCGACAAGTTCACGGTGATTTACGAGATGAATTACAACAACGGAAAGTCAGTGCGTACCGGACGTATTCTCTCTGCCGAGTTCGTTAACCGCAAACGCGTTTTCCGTGCGGCTTATTTCCAGACCAGCGAACATGACGGCGACTATTACGCGCCGGACGGAAAGAGCATGCGCAAAGCTTTTATGCGCTCGCCCATTGAGTTCTCGCGTGTCAGTTCCGGTTTCAGCAGATCTCGCTTCCATCCGGTGTTGAACAAATGGCGCGCGCATAAAGGCGTAGACTACGCCGCGCCCATCGGCACCAAGGTCAAGGTCACCAGCGACGGGGTTGTTTCTTTCGTCGGCAGAAAAGGCGGCTACGGCAGGGTGGTGTTGGTCGATCACCAGGGACATTTCACCACCGTGTACGGACATTTGTCGCGCTTCGCAGGCGGACTGCACAAAGGCCAGAAAATCGCGCAAGGCCAGATCGTCGGCTATGTCGGCATGTCCGGCATGTCCACCGGACCGCATTTACACTATGAGTTCAGACAGAACGGCATCCAGCGCAATCCACTGAAAATCGCCCTACCGGACGGCAAACCAGTCGACAAATCCCGGATGGCCGAATTCGCGAACAAGACCCGGGACATGTTCGCTCAGCTGGATACGTTCCGCGACATGCATATTGCCAAACTCGATTGATTTGAAATTCACGCCTGATGGCCAGACGTTCCATCCGGAGAATTGAGGGGAGTACACCAGGCATGGCAGATTACTTATTAATGGATGGCAATCCTGCCATACGCATCAGGTGAGCGCGAAATCCGACCTCTATATCGGGATCATGTCCGGCACCAGTCTGGACGGTGTTGATGCCGCACTGGTTGATCTCTCGCAGACATCTCCCCGGCTTGTTTCCACCCATTACCAGCCTTATGCAGCACAATTAAAGAAAGCGTTGCTCGCATTGCACCAGGCTGCTCATAACGAATTGCATCAGTCACAGCTCATTGCCAGCATCCTGGCCCATGAATATGCCAAAGCAACGCAGAGCCTGCTTGAAAAAGCAGGTGTCGGTGCAGAGTCCGTGCAGGCCATTGGTTGCCACGGTCAAACCGTACGCCATTGTCCGGAGCACGGTTACTCCATACAACTCAACAATGCTGCCCTGTTGGCTGAATTGAGCGATATTAACGTCGTGAGCGATTTCCGCAGTCGCGATATCGCAGCAGGCGGACAGGGCGCGCCGCTGGTTCCGGCTTTCCATGACCATGTACTACGCTCCCCCAATATTCATCGTGCCATTCTCAATATCGGCGGCATCGCAAACCTGACCGATCTTGCTCCGCACAAGGATGCTTCCGGGTTCGATACCGGCCCCGGCTGTCTGCTGCTGGATGCATGGATTGCCCGCCACAAGAACGAACTCTACGATAAGGACGGCGCATGGGCCGCCAGCGGCAAAATCATTCCCGCCCTGCTGCAAAGTTTGCTGGCTGATCCTTTTTTTGCTGCAACACCTCCCAAGAGTACAGGTCGTGACCTGTTTAATGTTGACTGGCTGGAAAAACATTTAAATGGCGATGAAGCTGCCGAGGATGTGCAGGCAACCTTGCTTGCGCTCACCGGCGACAGTATTGCCGCTGCTGTAAAAAACTTTTGCGCCGGAACTGCTGAAATATATGTATGTGGCGGCGGTGCCCACAACAAGGCACTGCTCTCGCACCTGCAAGGCGCGCTACCCCACTGCAATATTCAGAAAACCGAGGTGCTGGGCATCGCCGCCGACTGGATGGAGGCCATTGCCTTCGCCTGGCTGGCGCAACAGACGATGCACTTGCATCCCGCCAACCTGCCCGCCGTTACCGGCGCGAAACACCCTTGTATTCTGGGCGCGATTTATCCTGCATAAAACAAAACAGGGCGCTGTTCGCGCCCTGTTCCTTAAAAAAATCCAATGCCGTTTATACCGAGAATGATGATCCGCAACCGCAAGTGGTGGTGGCATTCGGGTTCTTGATAACAAACTGCGAACCCTCCAGACCTTCGGTGTAGTCGATCTCCGCACCAACCAGATACTGGAAGCTCATCGGATCGATCAGCAATTGCACGCCGTTCTTGCTCATTACGGTGTCATCTTCGTTGGCTACTTCGTCGAAGGTAAACCCATACTGGAAGCCGGAACAACCGCCGCCGCTTACGAATACGCGCAGCTTCAGTTCGGCATTGCCTTCCTCTTCAATCAATTGTTTTACTTTGTTCGCTGCACTGTCCGTAAACAGCAGCGGGTCCTGCATTTCAGTTGCTGTGTCCATGTTGCCTCCTTAAATTTTCTGGTTGAATTATGACTCGGCCGCTCCAACTTTGAACGCCACTATTTTGTCTTCATTTTCAGCCAAATGGATTAGTTTGCCCTCGACGATCGCGCCCAGCTGTATTTCCATTGTTCTGTAATGTACATCACCTGTGACCTTGGCCTTGCTTTGCAGTTCCAGATAGTCCGCCACATAGACAGGACCGGACACAGTACCATTCACGACCAAATGGGTAACCCTGACTTCGCCCTCGACACGTGCCTGCTCACTCAGCACCAATGTGCTCGGTTTGCTTTCATCGGCAATAATGCCACCTATGATCTCGCCATCCACACGCAGACCGCCCGTGAAATGGACGTCACCCTCGATTCTGGTTCCGATACCCACCAGTGAATCGATACGGTTTTGCGGTTTGTTTTGCTGATTGTTGAACATTCCTGTTCCTCCTTTAAGCTGAAGGTTGCAGACTGATCATCCGTGTGACCTTGGGTTCCTGCATTCCTTCCTTGAACACTCGAACCTCGACGCTATTGAGTTCCATCTCCGGTGGCAACTGAATAACCTTGTCTATTCGCTGGTAATATTTAAAGCTTAATTGATACGATTTAACTTCCTGCTCAGAATCCGCCTGTGGGAATTGTAGCACTACTTTATCCCCGTCTTGCTCACCGTTCACGACCAGTTGCATATTACCCCTGAACTTCCTGCCGCGCTGCTGCACGCTCTGCACCAGCAACATGGTTAAATGATATTCACCAGGCAGCGAGTCTGGCTCGATCTTCATGCGGTGAAGTGACACTTCGGCCTCGCGCGCTGTGGTCAAGGGCAGGTTCTGGAAGAACAGCAAATCTTCCTTCAAGCGCGCATTTTCATCAGTCAGCCTTTTTACCTGTGCGTTGACCTCGATATTGGAAGCTTGTTCAATCTGATCCTTGCGTTCATATGCGTCAAGCTGATTGGTCAGTCTGGCGTTTTCTTCTTCCAGAGATTGTACCCGATCATGCAACTCGCTCAATTCCTGCTCGGCCTTGCCGCGATGAAAGCCTGCCAACTCCAGACCGGAGTCGTACGCCCACACGACCACCATGCCAATCCCCGCCAGAATAGGCACCACAATTACCCCACGCACATACCAGGGTACGTGCGGCCGCACCGCGAGACGCGGTGCGGAAATACTGAACTTGCGCTGGAAACGGCGGATAAATTTCATAATCAGGGCAACAAAGGCATTATATTCAATCCCGCATCCTCGGGCAGGCCGAACATGATGTTCATATTCTGCACCGCTTGCCCGGCTGCACCTTTGACCAGATTGTCGATCACGGACAGCACCACCACCGTGTCACCGCCTTGTGGCCGGTGCACTGCAATACGGCACAGGTTTGAGCCGCGCACCGTGCGCGTCTCCGGCATGCTGCCTGCAGGCAGCACATCCACAAAAGTTTCGCTGGCATAGCGTTGCTCGAACAGTGCCTGCAGGTCCGCATCTTTTTTGAGCCGTCCATACAGCGTGGCATGAATGCCGCGTATCATCGGCGTAAGATGCGGAATAAAAGTCAGACCAACCGGCATGCCCGATACGCCAGCCAGACCTTGTTTGATCTCAGGCAAATGGCGATGGCCGGCAACACCGTAGGCTTTGAAGTTGTCCGACGCTTCGGCAAACAGGGCGTGTACTTCAGCCTTGCGCCCGGCACCGGATACGCCCGATTTTGCATCAGCGATCAGCGAGTCTTCCTGGATCAGTCCCGCTTCCAGTAATGGAATAAATCCGAGTTGCACGGCCGTCGGATAGCACCCCGGATTTGCAACCAGCCGCGCCTGTTTGATCTGTTCCCGGCTCACTTCCGGCAAACCGTACACAGCCTCTGCCACCAGATCGGGGCAGGCGTGTTTCATTCCATACCATTTTTCCCATTCGGCAATGTCCTTGATGCGGAAGTCCGCCGCAAGATCAATCACGCGCACACCGGCATCAACCAGGTCGCGCGTCTGTTGCATGGCGATACCGTTGGGAGTGGCAAAGAACACCACGTCGCATTTGCCGAGTGGCGCCTCGTCAGGATGGGAAAAAGACAGGCTTACATAATTGCGCAGACTCGGAAACATCTGGCTGACCGGCATGCCCGCATCGGCACGCGAGGTGATGGCTTGCAACTGCACTTGCGGATGCCCCGCCAACAGCCTCAGCAACTCTACCCCGGTGTAACCTGTCCCGCCTACGATTCCAACCTTAAGCACGTTTTATCCTTACATACCAAGCATGCGAATGATAAAGGAAAAGGCCGCCTTTTGGCGGCCTTTTCCTGTTCCCCAACCGGCAATTTAACGCTTGGAGAATTGTTTCCTGCGGCGCGCCTTGCGCAAGCCAACTTTTTTACGTTCGACTTCGCGTGCATCGCGAGTCACCAGACCGGCCTGACTCAGGGTCGGTTTCAGCGAAGCATCATAATCGATCAGTGCACGGGTAATGCCGTGACGCACTGCACCGGCCTGGCCGGACTCGCCGCCGCCGGAGACGTTCACCATGATGTCGAATTTGCCCATCATTTCGGTCAATTCAAGCGGTTGGCGCACGATCATACGACCCGTCTCGCGCGAGAAGAACGCATCGATCGGCTTGTCGTTGACGGTAATGTCGCCCTTGCCGGGTTTGATGAACACGCGTGCCACCGCACTCTTGCGACGGCCGGTTCCGTAGTTATAAGTCACGCTCATAAATTAAGCCTTCAACAGATCAATGGGTTTCGGTTGCTGCGCGCTGTGCGGATGGGTCGCACCGCCGTAGACCTTGAGCTTGCTCAGCATGGCATAGCCCAGCGGCCCTTTCGGCAGCATGCCGCGCACGGCCTTTTGCAGCACGCGCTGCGGATGGCGCTGTTGCAGCTTGAGGAAATTGGTTTCGTAGATACCGCCCGGATAGCCGGTGTGGCGGTAGTACATCTTGGCCTGAGCCTTGTTGCCGGTCACGCGCAGCTTGTCGGCATTGACCACCACGACGAAATCGCCTGTATCGACATGCGGCGTATAGATGGCCTTGTGCTTGCCGCGCAGGCGGGCTGCAATCTGGCTGGCCAGACGGCCCAATACCTTGTCTGCAGCATCAACCAGCAGCCAGTCATGCTGGACTTCGTGCGGTTTGGCAGAAAATGTTTTCATGGCATTTCCTAAAAAAAACTATAAAGTTAACGGACTGCGAAGGGCGCGCATTCTAAGCGAGTCATGCATCCCTGTCAAACCATTGTCAACGCGTCTGGTCGCCCTGCAGGGCTGGCCCGGCAAGCAGTAATCCGTCCAGCCAATCCTTCCAGCGGACATATTTTTCGCGAAGCCCGGTCAGGGCCGGGGACACACTGATCATCCCGCCATCTTTAGCGCCCGCAAAACAAACCCCGGCGGCCAATTGCGCTGCGCCAGCCAGGCTGGTATCCGTTTGTGGCAGGCGGTATATGGCACACGGCGCGCATTGGGCAATACCTTGCTGCAAACATGGCAATGCGGATAGACCGCCGGAAAGATAGACGCGCTCGATATCGAACTCGCGCCGATATTCTTCCAGTATCCGCGCCACGCGAAACACAATACCTTCCTGCAATAGCATGGCGATACGTTGCGCCGGAAAATGCTCGACCGGCTCGGAAAAAATCAGCCCCAGGTCGCTACGGAAGTATGGCGCCCCCAGCCCGCTCGGTTCGGCCAGACAAAAGATATCGTCACCCGCCAATTCTTCTACCCGGCACTCAGCCGCCGGATAGGGTGCCAATGCGGCGGCAATGGAGTTGAGCGTGCCTTCGCAAGCCATGTGTACCGGCTGCGCATCATCCTGCCAGACCAGGGTTTGCAAATAGCCTTGCGGTGCATGCCGGTCTTCGGGCAGATAACACACGACAAATCCGCCCGTGCCCAGATTCACCAGCGCTTCCGGTTGGCCAAGTGCCATGCTGGCCACCAGTGCTGCCGACTGATCGCCCAGGCTGGCCTGCAGGATCAAGCCGTTTTTCAAACGCAGCCCCAGTCCGGCGGAAGGTTTTATCTGCGGCAGAATCTGTTGCGGAATGCCGAACAGTTCGCACAACACGGGCGACCACTGCTGACGATGAATATCCATCAACAGTGTACGTGCGGCCATCGATACATCGGTCAGATGCTGTGCCCCACCCGTCCAGCGCCACATTAGATAAGTATCCAGCGTGCCCAGCACCCATTCGCCGCTCAGCAAGCGTTCGCGCCATGCGGAATGTTCGCGCAGCAGCACACGCAGTTTGGGCGCAAGGTAATAGGGGGTCAGCGGCAAACCGGCAAGTTTGCGGATCGTGTCTTCGCTGTCGCGCAAAGCCTCACAGCTTTGTGCGCCTCTGTCATCCTGCCAGGAGATGAGCGGCGTGACCGGCTTGCCGTTGGCACGTTCCCAGATCAGGAATGAGGAACGCTGGCTGCATAGCCCGAGCGGCGGACGTATCGATGTCTGCGCCAGACACTCGGCCAGCACCGCATCCGCTATCTCCGCGTAAGCCAATGCGTCGCTCTCGTAACGCCCGCCGTCCGCAGATATTGCAGGTGCATGATGCGAGACGATGCCACTGAGCGTGCCGTCCTGCGCCAGCAGTCCGGCCTTGATTCCTGTCGTCCCCAGGTCGAGCGCGACAGCTGCGATCATGGCAGGCAGGCCTCCACCTCCTGTTTGATCCTGTCGGCCTCCCAGCCCAGTTCCGGCGCGACCAATTCAGCCAGATGACACAACTCATCCGTATCCAGTTTTGCCAGAATCAGCAATGGCATGCGCCGGCGCAACAGATCGGACAGATGTACCGCCATTTCGTCGCGTGCGCAAAACAGCAGGTCAGCATAAATGAACGGCAAATCCGGAACAACGCGTGCCGCCAGTTGCGGCTTTTCGTCGATGATGCGAAATACCTGTTCGACGCGCGCGCCGTGACGGCGCAGCAGCCATTTCGCACTTTCCGCATCAATGCCGGCATTGCGCGCTTTGATGCCGGCTTCTTCCTTCCACACCGCAAAGTCCTGCTGCGGCTTCCATGGCAGATCGCGGCCATCGGTCGCACAGGGTGTGGCCACGCCGAGCTGCGTGCACACCGCATCGACAATGACCGTCGCATCCTCGCGCGCCGAGGTCAGCTTGCCGCCGATGGCGTAATGCAGGCCGTTACCCGCTGTCTTCAATTCCCAGTCGCGGCTCACGTCGGACGGACGATCGGCATCACTCTGCTTCATCGCACGCACTCCGGCGTAGCTGCAGACAATATCCGCCTGCGTCCATGCCGTCTTCAGGTAACGGTTGGCTGCGTCCAGCAAATACTGCACATCGGCTGCCTCGACGGCAACACGATTGATATCGCCGCGATAGTCGGTATCGGTGGTGCCCAACAGCGTGCGTCCGTACCACGGGACGATGAAGAATACACGCCCGTCTTCCTTCGCCGTGAGCAGGATCGCCTCGTTAACCTGAGAGTCGCGCAGCGATGCGCTTGCTCCCTCTCCCGCAAGCGGGAGATAACCAGCGACTTGCCCGCTTGCGGGCTTAGTCGAATGGCTAGTAGTTCCATCAGGGTTGGGGAGAGGAGGGCAATCGTCATCAAGAGAAGAAACGATACGATGGCCATCAGTCGGCAGCGCAGGCAATACCAGATGCACGCCTTTGCTCAAGCGGCACCATGCGCGCCCCGGCTCCGTTGCTGCCGTCCATTTCCCCACCGTGCTCACGCATTGCCTGGCGCGCACCTGCAGCGTTGCTTCGCCCTTTGCATCCTGCACCGTTGCGCCGCATACCCTGCCATTCTCTTCGTTCCACGCAACCAGCCTGGCATAGTTCACGCACACCGCTCCGTGTGTCATCGCCCCCGCCACCAATTCCAGCACCAGCCTCGCATCGTCGGTCTGCGCATCGCCATAAGTAAAACCGCCGCGCAAATCTGCCTCGTCCAGAAACGGGAAGTGCGCAGAGAATGCTTCATGCCCGTGATGACGGTGCCGCATGTGTTCTTCCGGAAATCCGGCCAGCATGTCATACAGCGTCAAGCCCGCCTTCAGCTTCAATATGCCGTTTCGACTGTCCGTGTAAACCGGTACCCCGAAACGCAACGGCCACACGCGATGCGGTGCCGCCCGCAGCAACATGCGCCTCTCCCGTAGCGCCTTGCGTACCAGTTTGAAATTGTACGTTTCCAGATAACGCAACCCGCCGTGGATCAGCTTGCTGGAAGAAGAAGAGGTCGCGCTTGCCCAGTCGCCCCGCTCCACCAGCGCGACCCTCAGACCACGCAACGCCGCGTCGTAAGCCGTCCATGCGCCATAGATGCCGCCACCGCAGACCAGCAAATCAAACTCACCCTGCAGTGCCGCAAAATCGCGCTTCATTGATCTCTCATCCGCAACGCCTTGTCCGGTACGTCGCTGATCAGCACATCCACCCCCAGCTTCAACGCGCGGGTGATCTCGGCTTCGGTGTCGCAGGTATAGACAGCGATGCTTTTGCCGCGCTCGCGCAGCAGTTTCACCATCTCCGTATCCAGTCTGGAAATATGCACGCACAAACCATTCAGAAAGGGATGATCGTTCAGGGCGCGTTGCGCAACGCGCACACTGTGCTCCGGCTCCAGGTTCAGTATCAGCGGAAACTTCGGTCCGAAGCGATTGGCATAGACCAGACTATCCAGGTTAAATGACGAAACCATGATGCGGTCGTCCGCTTCCGCACCGACCAGCTCAAGTGTCTTGCGCACCTTCAATTCTTGGCGCGTTGTCTGTTCCCAGTCGCGATTCTTGATCTCCAGCAACAGGCGACAGCGCGAACGATAGGAAGAAAGGAATTCCTGCAGGCTCATCACGCCTTCGGGGGCAGACGAACCCTTAAAATGCGCAGCGAAGTCCATCGCCTGCAATTGCACATGAGTGAAGTCGTCAATGTGTTGACCGGGATATTTCAGTTTTTTCAAATCGCGGTCGTGCCACAGCACAGCAACACCGTCGTGCGAAAGCTGAATATCGGTTTCGATTCCGTCGATGGGATAGGCCAGCGCCTTGTCGAATGCACTGCGGGTATTTTCCGCTGCCTCGCGATTGGCGCCGCGATGGGCGAAAACCTGGGTCTTGCTCATGGCAGCCTTTCAATGAATTCCTGCATGGACGCTTCCATCTCGGCATAGTGCGGGTTGTACATGAGCCTGCGCAACAGTCCGTGTTGCAGATTCCATTCATTGATCTCGCCGTACCACACATCCGCACCAGGCATGCGGCACGCACGTGCATTTTGCTTATCATCCGGCAAGTAATGCATACAATTCACGTACTCGCCCGCTTCGCCGTAGTGTTCATCTTCCGGGGGGATGACGATAGCAGTGTGGGCGCTGCTCAAAATGTGCTTTTCCGGCACGGCACTGTTCACCCATTCCACATTCGCTTGTTCGATTTTTTCCGTTGCATACCACACCAGTTTGCTGGCGGGATTTTGCACGCGCTGCATGAAACGCAAGGTCGCCGCCGGATTCACTGTGGCATCCTGTGCACTGGCAACGGCAAACACCGGAATGGTTATTTCATTTTTCGGCAAGGCCTGCGTTAACGCATACATCTGTGCCGCCGCATTCTTGCAGAGCGATTCATATTTATAGAGATCCCTGTCCTGCATCCTGCTTACCCACGCCTTCTTGCGGATCAGCCAGCTATGGAATTTGTGCAAATTCGCCCACTTTGCACGCGGATCAATCTCGAACGCGGGCGAATACAGGAACAGGCCACACACCCGCTTGTCACGCGAGGCTTGCAGCACGCTCAAAGCGGCGCCTGCCGAAAAGCCCGCCAGATAGAGCTCATCCACTTCCTCTGCCAGACAATTCGTTCCATAAGCCACCGCCTTCATCCATTCCTTCCAGCGTATCTTGAGCAGATCGCCGGGTTGCGTACCATGTCCCGGCAACAACACTGCCATCACGCGAAAACCATTGCGCTGGAAGAACGAGGCCAGATAGCGCATGTGATATGGAGAATCGAGCAAACCGTGCGTCAGCAGCACGCCGCGCCGGTAGGGTTTGTTGCGCCCTTTGTCGAAGCTGCCGTCCGGCTTCAGTTCAAAAGGTACATTGCCTGCCACGATCTTTTCCTGATCGTTTTTCCCGTCATGCAGCTTCCACAGCATCGCCTGCGTATGCTGTACATAGTCCGCGAACGGCATCCCCTCGCTGACAAAGGTTGAGTTCAGTCCGGATGTCCGGTGCCGCAAGCCAAGTACTTCCATTGTTACTCCGTCATATTTACGTAACAAGCCGATGTTATTTTCCGCTTCCAGACATGAAAGCAGGAATCCCCATGCCCGGCATTCTACCTGTCGAAACGCACCGCACCACCGCCCGTACACAATTTCTGGCGAAACGGGTCTTGCCGTACGCCCGGGAACAAGTCCCGACAGCATCTTGCGATCTTACCGGACTGCTTGCCGGCAGTATTTGCCACATGCTGATCCGGCAGGGCTTTGACAAGACACTGGAATATTTCGGTACGTTTTCCGTGTTCTCCGTGCTGTCGGAAGATTAATCCCTGCTACTGAATCTGGAATTATTTTGATCCGACGATTAATCGCCCTTTTTCGTGCTGCGCGCCTTGCACTGCACATCGGCTACGGTCTGTCCATGGCCGTGGCATACCCGTGGTTTACTCTGGAAATCCAGAAACGCATCCTGCAACAATGGTCTGTCGGTCTGCTGCATATTCTCAATGTGCACATCGATATCGCCGACGACGATGCATTGCACACCCTGCGCCGCGGCCTCATCGTCACCAACCACATCTCGTGGCTGGACGTGTTTGTGTTGAATGCCGTGGTGCCGATGCGTTTCGTTGCCAAGTCCGAAGTACGGCGCTGGCCGATTATCGGCTGGCTGTGCGCACGCGCACAGACATTGTTCATCGAACGCGGCAAAGCGCGCTCCGCCGCACGCGTCAACGTCAGGATGGTCGAACTGCTGCGGCGCGGTGAATGCCTCGCCGTGTTTCCCGAAGGCACCACTACCGACGGCAAGAAGGTCGCGCATTTCCATTCTTCATTGCTGCAGCCCGCCATCGATGCTGGCGTACAGGTACACCCGATCGCCATCCGCTATCAGGACAGGTTCGGCGCCCTTAGCACCGCCGCAGCCTATATTGATGAAACATCCTTTGTCGCATCCATGTGGAGCATCCTGACCACCAGCCGGCTGCATGTACGCCTCGCCGCCACAACACCGCTGGACGCGGGCGGTATGGACCGGCGCAACCTGACCATGGCCGCACACCAGCATATCAGCGCCGCGCTCGACGCCATGCATGCCGCATACGCTCCGCCGCCATACCACAAACCGTTACACGCACATCTCGAAACAGAGCTGCATTTCCAATCAATATATTGTGTGCTGCTTGTGCCCGAACCTGACGGGGATGCCTCCACGCACGGAGCAAGGTAGCGTCATATTCTTTTCATATTTGCTTAACCTCGGTGCAACACACGCCAGCTAATCTCCTGCCATCCACTCACAGGAGAACACCATGCTAGACCTGATTCAACAACAGCAGCGCGGGACGCAGGGCAAACTTACTTTCAGCCTGGCACGCTCCGTTGCGGAAGTGACCGAAGCGCAGCGTATCCGTTACAAGGTATTCGGCGAAGAGATGGGCGCCAGGCTGCCCAGTGCGGAACAGGGACTGGATATCGATCGTTTCGATGAATTCTGCGACCACCTGCTGGTACGCGACCATGCCAACAACAAAGTGGTCGGCACTTACCGCATCCTGCCGCCTGAACAGTCATATATTTCCGGCGGCTATTACTCCGAAACCGAATTCGATATATCGCGCCTGATGCATCTGCGCGACAGCATGGCGGAAGTCGGCCGCTCCTGCGTGCATCCGAATTACCGCGACGGCGCAACCATCACGCAACTGTGGAGCGGACTGGCGGATTACATCAATAAGCACGGCCACGAATACCTGATCGGCTGCGCCAGCATCAGCATGAGCGACGGCGGACACTATGCCGCCAGTGTGTACAACAAGGTCCGCAAACTGCACGGCGCGCCGCCGGAATACCACGTATTCCCGCATTGCCGCCTGCCGCTGGAATCGCTGAACCAGAATATGGATGTCATCATTCCGCCGCTGATCAAAGGCTACCTGCGCCTGGGTGCCTGGGTCGCCGGCGAACCTGCATGGGATCCGGATTTCAACTGCGCCGACCTGTTCATCCTGATGCCGGTCGCGCGCATGAACGCGCGCTATGCAAAACATTTCATGAGGAAGACAGTCCAGTCGTAAATGCAATAGATTATTTTCTCTCCCCTGTTGACGCGCATGATTTATGATGCGCGTTCTTTTTTGTATGTTGCAAGGAAACACCCGATGGAAAGTCCATACAAAGGTAAAACCGGTCTGGTGCGTTTGTGGAATGCCTTCGGCTATTCACTGGCCGGATTTCGCGCCGCCTACAAACATGAAGACGCCTTCCGCCAGGAAGTGCTGCTCGCCGCCATCCTCATCCCGCTGGCGCTGTGGCTGCCAGTGGGTTATCTCGGCAAGGCGCTGATGATCGCCAGCGTGTTGCTGGTCATCATCGTGGAGCTATTCAATTCCGCCATCGAAGCCACCGTAGACCGCATCTCGCTGGAAAACCACGACCTTGCCAAACGCGCCAAGGACATCGGCAGTTCAGCAGTACTCGTCAGTCTGATCAATGTGATCGTGGTATGGGGGCTGGTGCTATTGCAAATGTAGGGTGCGCATTCTTTTGTAACCATCCTGCAATTCTGGTGTCATAAATTCTTCAAACAGGTTTAATCAAATATTCATGCACGCGCGACATGATGCGCCGCATGAATACACCCAACGAAACCATCCTTGTGTCAGCGCCTTTGAAAATTGCGCTGGTGACCGAAACCTACCTGCCCGAGGTGAACGGCGTCGCCATCACCATCGGCCGCATGGTGCACGGCCTGCTCAAGCGCGGCCACCGCATCCATATGATCCGCCCGCGCCAGTCCAAACAGGATGCAGCCGACAAAGACGACAACTATGCGGAGACGCTAGTCTCCGGCATGCCCATCCCCGGCTACCCCGAACTGAAATCCGGCCTGCCGGCCAAGGGTTTGCTGATGCGCTTATGGAAGCACCAGCGTCCCGATATCGTACATATCGCCACCGAGGGGCCGCTGGGCTGGTCTGCGCTTTCCGCTGCCAGAAAACTCAACATTCCGGTAAGTACAGACTTCCACACCAACTTCCACAGCTACTCGCAGCATTACGGCATCGGCCTGCTGAAGAAACCCATCGCCGCCTATCTGCGCCACTTCCACAACAAGGCAGCGTGCACGATGGTGCCCACTGCATCGCTGCAGCAACAACTGGAATTCGAAGGCTACAAAAATGTGGTGGTGGTTTCGCGCGGTGTGGACACAGAACTGTTCCATCCGGCCAAACGCAGTGCAGAACTGCGCGCCTCGTGGAACGCAGCGGATGACACCCCCGTTGTAATGCTGGTCAGCCGCATCGCCCCGGAAAAGAACCTGCATGTGGTGATCCAGGCATTCGAGCAGATGCGTAAGATCAACCCGCTGACACGGCTGGTGATGGTCGGCGATGGTCCGGCCCGTGCCGAACTGGAAAAACAGCACCCGCAACTGATCTTTGCGGGGATGCAAACCGGCGAAGCGCTGGCGCAACATTATGCGTCCGGCGATATTTTTCTTTACGCCAGCCTGACCGAAACCTACGGCAACGTCACCATCGAGGCGATGGCAAGCGGCCTGGCCACGGTCGCTTACGATTACGCTGCCGCGCGCCAGCACATGCGCCACGACGTGAACGGCCTGCTAGTGCCTTTCGCCGATACCGATGCCTTCGTCGCACAGGCCAAAGCACTGGTCTCCGACATGGAACGTGTTCAACATCTGCGCGTTGCCGCTCGCGAAACGGTGGAATCACTGACCTGGGAACACATCATGGGCGAAATGGAAGCCGTGTTGTACGACGTTGTGCACAAACAGGGAGAACAACATGTCCAACCTGAACTTTCAACTGCAACAGATTAGAACTTGGGACGCGGAGCTCTGCGCTTTCTGCAACCGGCAGAGCCGCAACTTCACGGTGCGCAACCTGTTCCGCCTCGCCAGTCGTCTGGGCGATGGCGTGTTCTGGTACACGCTGATGGTGGTGCTGCTGATCGAGGACGGCGCTGATGCGCTGTACCCCGTATTGCACATGATCGCCGTAGGCCTGCTCGGTACCGCACTCTACAAATTCATCAAGGGAAAAACGCTACGCCCGCGTCCGTTCAACGTCTATCCGGCCATCAAATGCGTCGGCAAGACACTGGACCAGTTCAGCTTCCCTTCCGGCCACACCATGCACGCAGCCGCTTTCAGTATCGTCGTGCTGGCCTACTACCCGGGCCTATTCTGGCTGGTCGTTCCATTCGCCACGATGGTTGCGCTGTCGCGTCCAATCCTCGGCCTGCACTATCCAAGTGATGTACTGGCGGGTGCGGCGCTGGGCGCAGCGATCGCAAGCATCTCGCTTTCTTTTTAGGACTCATCATCAAACCTGGCTGAACACATCCTGCGGCAAGGGAATCCGGTGACGCAACTGCAACGGCGCAACGAGTTCTATGCGCTGCCGTACGGACGGATCGTCAGCATGCGGGTCTGCATCCCACACCGGTTCCTCGCCCAGCAGGATGCGGTCTATATGTGTCAGATGTACGCCGGTTTCGCTCAGGTAATAATTGAAGCGGCGCTGCATTCCGGCATCGAGCGCCCGCGCACCGTGGTAGCACAGGTGCGACAGGCGGCTGGTCCGCAACAGATTTTCCGCCCCCGCCAGCATCGCCACACCGCGCTTTGCCATGGCTCCGGAACAGGCGAAGTGTTGCGCCATATATTCCGCCAGCTCATCCTGGTGAACGCGCATCAGTTCACCCGGCACGGCAAACAGTTGCGGACGGATGTGCACGTCCATCGCCCATTCGCAGGCAGCGTGCGTCAGTACAGGAATGTTGCCCCACATCTTTTCGTGCGCAGGGACAAAGTGGTTGTGCGCGATTACATCCGCCAACAGATGGCTGACAAAACCCAGTGACAGCGCGTATTCCCTGTCATTCTGTGCGTCTTCAAGCAATATGCGCGCACGCTGCCACTGGTGTGTGGTGGAAAACGGCTCGCCCCATGGGCGTTCGCTCAACAACGCAAGATCGGGCAGACAGGCACCGGCCAGCACCAGCCTGGGAAAGGATTTGATTGCGCGCCGATAGCGCGGGTCGGTAAGCGGCACCGCCCACAGCAGCAGTTGGGCAAAATAAACGTGGGTGTAAAGCCCCCATGCATTGGCATCCGCACTCCATAACAACAGAGGAATCAGCCAGCGCCAGTATTTAAGCAGCTTCATCATGGCGCACAGTTTCGCTGCGGCATGCGAAACTTTCATGACACGCACATGATTTTATTGTGACAATTTCCGGTTGGCGACAACATTCTGGGATAATGGTTGCCATGTCCTGGTTCTTTACCAACCTCATCAGTGCTTTTCTGCTGCCGCCGCTCAACCTGCTGCTTGTTGCAGTAATCGGACTGTGGCTGTGGCACAAACGCCCGCATATCGCACGCATACTGCTCACCATCTCGGTGGTTCTATTGTGGCTGTTCTCCACCCCATTTTTTGCCGATGCTTTGCTGCATGGACTGGAAAACAAATCCCTAGCCATCAATACAAAAGAATCGCTGGCGGATGCCATCGTTGTGCTGGGTGGCAGCACTTATTTCCACGCGCCTGAATATGGCGGTGATACGGTCGGTGCTTCCACACTGGAACGGCTCCGTTTTGCTGCCAAACTCCAGCGTGAGACAGGCAAGCCCATTCTGGTCACAGGCGGAAAACCGCTGGGCAACAGCATCTCCGAAGCGGAACAGATGAAACAGGTGCTGGAGCAGGAATTCAACGTACCCGTGCGCTGGACAGAAAACGCGTCGGACAACACCCTGGAAAATGCGCTTCTAAGCCGGCAAATGCTCCAGCAGGCGAGCATCGCCCGTATCTACCTGGTTACCCATGCATGGCATATGCCGCGCGCGCTGCAATCCTTTCAGATAGCGGGATTTGAGGTCATCCCTGCACCCACCGCCTTTACCACACGCTACCGGACCGATCTGCTGGCATTCGTTCCGAATGCATCTGCTCTGCGCAACAGCAGGATATTCATGCATGAACTGATCGGAATGCTCTGGTATTGGCTAAAATCATGACTGTTGTCACTCCGTCATATTGATTGGGACAGTCGTTGCCAAACCTTAACAAAAAAGGCGTACACCTTAAGAGTAGTGGCAAAAATATGGTGTTTCGCCGAAAATGTGCGACAGATAATTTCGCCACGCGAGGTGTCACATGAAAGCACGCATCAAATGGGTTGAGGAAGTCTCCTTTCTCGGCGAAACCGAGAGCGGCCACGCGGTTCTGATGGATGGTCCGCCTGCAGGCGGCGGGCGCAATCTCGGCCCCAGGCCAATGGAAATGCTGCTGCTCGGCACGGGTGCCTGTTCTGCATACGATGTGGTAAACATCCTGAAAAAATCACGCCAGCAAATCACCGATTGCGTAGTAGACATTCAATCGGAACGCGCCGAAACCGACCCCAAGATATTCACCCGTATCCACCTGCATTTCGTAGTGACCGGCAAGAATCTCAGGCGCGAACAAGTCGAGCGCGCCATTCACCTGTCAGCGGAGAAATACTGCTCGGCATCCATCATGCTGGGAAGGGTAGCCGAGGTAACGCACGACTACGAGATCATCGAAGGATAAAACCAATCCTTCGTCGCCATACGTTGTTGCGCTCAGAAAATCTTGCTTGCATACATCAAAGTATGCGGCGCGGCGATTTTCTTCGCGCGCCTAGTCTGGCAAAAGGATTGACTTTCTCGGAGAGTGGAAGTCAGACCCAATACACTGTTTTTGTCATCACTTTCGACATCCCCCTCATCGCCAGCTTCACCGGCAACGGCAGTTCCGCCGCCCCCAGTGCCACTGCCATGTCGGAATGCCCGACTTCATCCACGTACATCTGCTGCGCCACGGCGCGGCTTTTAACATCCTGCGGCGGCAGGCTCTCCAGATGGCTTTGCAGGTGTGCTCCCACCTGGCGCTCGGTCTCGGCCAGAAAGCCAAGATTCCATTTATCGCCCAGCGCGCCAGCCAGCGCCCCCAGCGCCAGCGATCCGGCGTACCAGAGCGGATTAAGCAGGCTCAGCCTGCTGCCCAGTTCATACACCCGATGCGAAGTCCAGGCCAAGTGCTCTGTCTCCTCCCATGCAGCCTGCTTCAGTTTTTCCTGCACCACGGGATCACGCGCAGTCAGCGCCTGCCCCTGATACAAAGCCTGCGCGCATATCTCGCCCGTGTGGTTGATGCGCATCAATGCGGCGGCATGTTTCTTTTCCGCTTCATTCAACTCGGTATCGGCAATGCCGTCATCGGGATAAGGGCGTGCGGTTGGCGCCCTGGCAAACAGTGTGCGCAGGCCTTTGTCGAATTCGATGATCAAACTGTCCAGGTTCAGCATGGTTTCCTCAGAGTTCGTCATGTACCCCCAATTTAGGCATTCAGGGAAATACTGTCAAATAAAAACGGCCACCCGAAGGTGGCCGTTCCAGTTCAAGACTGACAGTTAAGCCAGACTTAGAACTTCTTGCGCATACCAACTGCAACCAGCGAAGAGCTGCCGCCGAGGTTCAAGTTAGCGTTAGCCAAGCCGTTGTTGTCAACCGAGAAAGCACGCGTGGCGCTCTGGTTCTTGACCGACTCGTAAGCTGCATAAACCATCACAGTCTTAGACATCGGCAGCAGGTAGCCAACGAGATAGCCGGAACCACCGGAGCTGGACACTTCATTCTTGTGAGTCGCATACTGTACGCCCACCAAGCCAGGACCAGCCGGAATCACGCCGGACAAGGACATCGCCTTGTTGGTGGTGCTCACACCGGCAGTTGTCGTCTTGCTATTCTGATAGGTACCCAACAGCTTGACCACACCCAGATCATAGGAAGCACCAACAGCCATGTCGGCCATGTCAGTGTTGTCGACACCGGCAGCGGTCTTACCACCGTCCATGCTGGCATATACCGCGCCAACAGCCAAGGGGCCAGCACTATATGTGCCTGACAACAGTACGGCGGTCGACTTGACGATCTGGCTGGCCGACGCACTACCTGCAGCACCCAGACCGCCAGCCAGTTCAGTGGTGTAGTTCACCGCAGCGGTGAAGCCACCAATGTCAGGCGAAATGTAAGCCAATGCACGCGGAGCACGGGCGGCTGCAGCGGTAGCACCGATCAACATGCCACTGTTCATGCTCTGCAGCGGAGACACCAGAGAACCGGCAACCGGGTCGAACTTCACAGCCCAGTCATAACCGGTGGTTTGCAGATAGCCGGTGGCAACAGTACCGAAGTCGCCAGCCAGACCCAGCAGCTCTTGACGCGCATTGCCAATACCGCCAGCTGTTTGCGTGTCCAGACCATATTCCACGTTCACAACAACCTTCATGCCATTGCTCAGGTCCTCGACCGCATTCACGCCGATACGTGAAGCAGCAGCACCGCTGGAAACAGCGAGCAGTTCGCTCTTCTGGCCGGAACCGGACAGAGAAACCACAGCAGCGTCAACCGCACCGTACAGTGTGGCATCAGCGAAAGCAGGTGCAGAGAAAGCTGCAGCAACAGCTAAAGCGATAATTTTCTTTTGCATTAATATTCTCCTCAGGGGTTTCATTTTCGTAGAGGGCCAATCCCTCACGAAATATACGGATCGGTGGGATTACCCGCCCAGTCCGAGGCGCAAAATATCACCCCCCACACCCCGTTTCAATGCTTGATACGCAATTAAGCCTTCATACTGTGTCTTTTTTGCCACATATTATTTTTTAAGTGAAATAGTCAGGATTTATCAATTACTTGCATTCATTTCTTTAGTTTGTTATTTGACTCTATTTGACGCTAATTTGACGCTAAAAACAGACAAAACGGGCACTTTCGTGCCCGCTTTGTCCTGACGCCAGATTTGCTTCAAATTGCCGTCATTTTTTCCCCAATCCGGTCTCAGAACGAGTGAATCAGACCAAAACCGATCGCAGTCTGGGTGGAACCAGCTGCCGCACCTGAATAGACTTTGCTGTATGACGCAGCAGAATCGTTCTTCAACGAGGTATATGCCGCAAATCCTTCGGTACGCTTGGAGAATTTGTGTCCGAAACGCAAGGAAGCCTGGTTGGCACCCGTATTTGCCACATTGGTCTTGCCGTTTTTGGCGTAGCTCAACGCGATGGAACTTGCGCCCAATATGACGCCACCGACCAGTTCCATGTTGCTTTGGGTATATGCTGTAGCGGCATTCACCTTGATACGCTCCACAGTCCCGCCGACCCATGCTGCGCCGAAATCGTACTTGCCCACAACACGCATTGCGCTGTCTGTCTGACCGGCTGTCGTCTGATCAGGACGATTTTCGTAGCCAAAGGCTGCATAGATACCGTCCTGGTCAAAAGTGGCGGAAAGGGACAATATGGTTTTGTTGGTGGTGGCCGTTTTGGCTTCGTCGGGGCTGTACAGTGCCGCGATCTTTACTCCACCCAGCGATGGCGACTTGTACTGGACCATGTTCTTCTGACGTGTAACGTAGCTGATGCCACCGGTTGCAGAAGCGCGACCAATCAGGTTGGTTGCACTGAATGCAGTGGTGTTATCGAACAGTTCGATCTTGTTGTGGGTGACCTTGTACGGAGTGTCCCAGTTACCCAGCGTCAATTCACCGAAACCACCTGCCAGACCGATGGCAGAGTTGCGGCTGCCGTTGCCAAAACCGTTGCCGCCGCTGCCGTCGCCATCCACTTGCACTTCGAACTGATAAATTGCTTTCAGGCCATCACCCACATCTTCGCTGCCTTTGACTCCAAAACGTGATGCGTTGGAATTGACGCGCATCTTGCTTACGGCGCCTGTCTGGTTGCTGTTGATGGAATCCAGTGTCAAAAATGCCTTGCCGTAAAGCGTGACATTGGCATTGTCGGCGAACACCGGGGTGGAAAAAGCAGCGGCCACGGCCAGCGCGATCAGTTTCTTTTGCATCTTGATACTCTCCTTCGTTTAGGTTGGTTGCGCGGCCAACAAAGCTGGTCGGCAAAATCAAATAAATTCCCTGAGTGAGAATTCGGTGCGGATTCTGCCGCGAAAATTTTCAAAATCCGCCCTGTAACAAAAATTTCACGAGACCGTTTCAATTGCGCAACAACAGTGTTTGCAGTCATAAAACTGCAATCAAATTGCGTTAGGAAAAAACAGAATTGGTGAAATCGCAGATCAACGCGAATGACAATCTGAAGTAGCCTGAAACCATACTGCAAACGCGCCTATATAACCTTTTTGCTGGTCATTCTTTTGACTAATCTGGTAATGTAATAATGCAGTCGCGTATTTCTAATGATAAAAAAGACCCCTCCCCCAAAAAGGGGAGAGTGGGACGGGGGAGGGGCAGGAAAACGCTTACTGATGATGCCGGAACAAATTGCTTGTTCGGCCCAGGGTTATGGCAGCCGGATGCATTCTGATCCGGCTGCCGTGATCGTCAAGTCTTCTTTTTCGTGGTTCCTTTCTCGGCCAGCTTGCGCCATGTTTCAATTACCGTATCCGGATTCAGCGACATGGTCTGGATACCGGTTTCCACCAGCCATTGCGCAAATTCGAAATGATCGGACGGGCCTTGCCCGCAGATGCCGACGTATTTGTCCAGACGATTGCAAGTTGTGATCGCCATTTTCAGCAGCGCCTTCACCGCCGC
>JBNLBY010000020.1:0-31572 GCA_050303535.1 Sideroxydans sp.
CCTGAGGCGAAGAAAACCGTGATCGGCGGTGTGCCGGAAAATGTCCCGCATCCCGTTGTGTCCACCGTGACCGCCACCCTGCTTCAGCCGCGCCGTGCCCGGCGGCAGGTCGAGTTCGTCATGCACTACCAGCATCTGGTTCGGCAATATCTTGTAAAACAGTGCCAGCGCGGCGACCGCACGGCCACTGTCATTCATGAATGTTTGCGGCTTGAGCAAATGCACATCATGTCCATGCAGGGACGCGCGTGCCACCATTCCGTGAAATTTGTTGTCCGTGCGGAAAGTCGCACCTTCAGTGCGTGCGAATTCGTCCACCCACCAGAATCCGGCGTTATGGCGCGTGGTTTCATATTTCCCGCCGGGATTACCCAGACCCACGATGAGTTTGATCGGTTCGCTCATAATGAAAAAACCCGCCATGCACCGTTAAGCTGCATGGCGGGTTGTTGTTTCAGGATGCAAATTACTTCTTGGCTTCTGCTGCAGGTGCAGCAGCGGCCTCGGGAGCGGCGGCAGCTTCTGCTTCGGCCGCAGCTGCTTCGGCCGCAGCTTCTACGGCACCACGGGGCACTTGTACAACCGCCACTGCATCGGCAGCGTGGTGATGAGTAGCCACTTGGACACCATTGGGCAGCTTGATGTCGGACACGTGTATGGAGTGACCCAACTCAAGATGTGCCAGATCCACCTCGATGGATGCCGGCAGGTCGGCCGGCAAACACACGATGTCGAGTTCATTCAGCACGTGACTGATGATACCGCCTCCCAGTTTCACGCCCGGAGCAATATCGGCATTGATGAAGTGCAACGGGATTTTCATGTGAACCTTCTTCTTCGCATCGACGCGTTGAAAGTCTACATGCTGCACTTGCTTACGAAAGGGGTGCATCTGGAAGTCACGCAGGAGCACGGATTCTTTCTGGCCTTCCAGATCCAGAGAAAGAATGGAGGCATGAAATGCCTCATTGCGCAGTGCGAAAAAGATTGCATTGTGATCGAGTTCGATCATGACAGCATCGCCAGTACCATAAACAATACCGGGAACACGGTTCGCTTTGCGCAGACGGCGGCTCGCACCCGTTCCTTGCACATTGCGTTTTGTTGCGCTGATTTCGATTGCCATTTTACTTCTCCACTTCTAATGAAGCACTCCGCGACCAGAGGCTTCGGGTTGTGCATCAGCCGACATAAGCTGACGCGAAAACTGATTAGTCCATAAACAGCGAACTGACCGATTCTTCCGCATTGATGCGGCGCATGGTCTCGGCCATCAATTCTGCCACGCTCAACTGGCGAATACGTTTACAGTTGCGCGCTTCTTCACGCAACGGGATGGTATCGGTCACGACCAACTCGTCTATCGCCGACTTCTCGATACGCTCTATCGCCGGACCGGACAACACAGGGTGCGTACAGTAGGCGATCACGCGTTCCGCGCCTTTTTCCTTTAGCGCATTCGCCGCCTCGCACAGGGTGTTTGCAGTATCCACCATATCGTCCATGATGATGCAGGTTCGTCCGCCAACGTCGCCGATGATGTTCATCACCTTGGCTACGTTCGGCTTGGGCCGGCGTTTATCGATGATCGCCAGATCGGATTCCAGGCGTTTTGCCAGCGCACGCGCGCGTACCACCCCGCCCACGTCCGGTGAAACCACGATCAGATCCTTATAATCCTGTTTCCACACATCGCCCAGCAGGATGGGCGCTGCATAAATGTTATCCACCGGGATATCAAAAAAACCCTGGATCTGGTCTGAGTGCAGATCCATGGTCAGCAAACGGTCAACGCCAACGCCGACCAGCATGTCCGCCACTACCTTGGCGGTAATCGCCACACGCGCCGAACGTGGGCGCCGATCCTGGCGTGCATAGCCGAAATACGGCAAGGCGGCAGTAATGCGTCCCGCAGAAGCACGCTTCAGCGCATCCACCATCACCATCACTTCCATCAGGCTGTCGTTGCTCGGTGCGCAGGTGGATTGCAGTACGAACACATCCTTGCCGCGCACATGCTCAAGCAGCTCGATCATCACTTCACCATCGGAGAAGCGACCGACCTTGGCGCGACCGAGATGAATTTTAAGATGTTGTGCCACCCCCTCCGCCAGCTTGGGGTTGGCATTACCGGTGAAGACCATCATGTCGCCGGACATGAGCACCTCGCAAAATTTAAATGGGCGAAAACACCCATCACGACTTGAATGAAGAACCTGGCTGGGGAGGCAGGGATCGAACCTGCGAATGTCGGAATCAAAATCCGATGCCTTACCACTTGGCGACTCCCCAAATCAACTTAACCAGAATCCGTTTAAATCACTGCTTTCGCTACGCTTTAAACAGTTTCCGTTACTGCATAATCTTTCAGCGGATGCTGTTGCAAACCGCGTGCTATAAATCCGTACATTGTCGCTGGTAGCTGTTGCAATACTGCCTGTGCTTCAACTTCCGCAGGGAATCCGGCAAACACGCAAGCGCCGGAGCCAGTCATCATGGCAGGCGCAAACTTCTCCAGCCAGGCCAGATATTCCGCCACTACCGGATACAATTTGCAGGCTACCGCTTGCAGATCGTTTTTCAGCCCCATTTGGCTTCCCACCCGCAAATCAAGGCCCTTCGGAAGGGCGCGCATTGTCATCGAAATCGTATTTCGTGTCAATTCTGGATGGGCGAATATCCGCGCCGTAGGCACCTGTACAGGGGGACATAGCACCACATACCACACCTCAGGCAAGGGATACGGCTGTAACTGCTCGCCCACCCCCTCGGCAAAGGCATTTTCACCAAACACAAAGACCGGCACATCGGCCCCCAGGCTCAAGCCCAGCTGCATCAGACGTTCGCGCGATAAACCCAGATTCCATAGCCGGTTCAGCGCTAGCAGCGTTGTCGCCGCATCCGAACTGCCGCCGCCCAGGCCGCCACCCATGGGAATGCGCTTTTCCAGCCCGATATCCACCCCCTGCTTGCAGCCTGTTTCCTGTTGCAGCAAACGCGCGGCACACACGCATAAGTCCTGTTCCGGCGGCACACCTTCCAGCACATCAATACGGCACACTTCACCATCGGCACGCAAAGTGAAATGCAAGGTGTCGTTCAGGTCGATGAAATGAAACAGGGTTTGCAGCAGGTGATATCCGTCGGCACGGCGCCCGACCACATGCAGAAAGAGATTAAGCTTGGCAGGTGCGGGGCAGACAAGCGTGTTCACTGCGCCTCCCATTCGTCGATGAGCAGCAGCACCTCCATGCCACCACGTTGCAGCTTCATGCGTAACGGCAGTGCATCCGGCGTGGTTGCTGCATAACGGGTATAGCCAATCTCCCATCCCTGTTGACGCAACATGCTTACCTGTCCGTTCGCATTACGTTTGATACTGTACTCGTTCCCGGGCACGGGCAATGCGGTCACCCAGTAACGCAGGCCGGATAACGGCAATTGCCAACCCAGCACCTGCTGCATCAGGGATTCCATATCATGGTCTGCGTAACGTTTACCGGATGCTTCCAGCGTGGCCTCTTGAACATTGCGATGAATGCGCGCTATCGTCTGCCCCAACGGGGCAAGCAGCAATATTTCATCCTCTGCCGCACTATGCACCCAGCGCACGCCCGCATTGTCGCGTCTTTCACCTTGCCTGAAGGCAACACGGCCGTTGAATGCAAATGGTGCGTCGGCCTGCAATGGACGCTGCACCACAACAGGCACGGTCGTACACCCTGTAACCAGCAGAATCAGCAGCAGAAATGTCCAGCGCATCTCAGGGAATATAACGTTTCATCACTGCTTTGAGGACATCGTTGTCGGGATTGGTTTTTGCACTGTCTTCCCAGACTTTGCGTGCGCCATCCTTGTCGCCTTTTTCCCACAACACCTCGCCCAGATGGGCAGCAATCTCCGGATCAGGATTGGCCGTGAAGGCGCGGCGCAGGTATTCCTCACTCTTATCAAGATGACCCGAAAGGTATTCCCCCCAACCCATGCTGTCGATAATGGCCGCGTCATCCGGGGCAAGCTGATAGGCTTTTTCCACCAGCTTCATTGCTTCCGGAATACGCACTTTGCGATCAAGCAAACTGTATCCGAGTGCGTTGTAGGCATGTGCATTGTTCGGCGCGATTTTTATCAGCTTGCGAATCATTTGCTCGAACAGTACTGTTTTCTTCAACTTGTCTGCTGCCATTGCGGTCTGATAGAGCATGTCCGTATTATCGGGGAATTCTTCCAGCCCCCGCGCCAGCACCTGGTAACTGGCTTCGTATTTTTTTTCTTCGCGCAGCAACTGCGCATCGATAAGAATCAACTGCACTCGTTGCTGTACATCCTTCGCCACCACATGACTCAGGACTTCGCGGGCCTCTTCCCGTTTACCTTCTTTGTCCAGCAAACCAACCTCGCGCAAACGGGCGCTAAAGACATAATCGCCATCCTTGACTTGACGATAATGCATCAACGCCGATGCATCGTTCTGCCTCACTTCGCTCAACTGCGCCAAGTAGTAATGCACCGCGTTCTTTTCCTTGCTGCCCAGCTTGAGCGCTTGTTGCATTTCCTGTTCTGCACGCTCGTATTCGCCCATTTGCATGGAAATCAGCGCAATGGCAAAGACCAGATCCGGGCTGTCGGGTTTGTCTCTCAGCAGGCGCTGAAACTCGCCACGGGCAGTATCAAATTTTTTCTGTTTGAGCAAGGTGCGCGCATAGTACAGGCGCAAGTCCTTGTGACCGGGGTGCGCATCCAGAAACTTCTTCAGCAATGCCAGACCTTTGTCAGGATCACTGTAGAAATACAACTCGGCTTCGAACGCCGCAGCCATGTCCCAATCCGGTTTCAAATCGACTGCGCGACGAGCTTCTGCCATGGCGAGGTCTTTTTTGTCGGCGGCCAACGCTGCTTGTGCCACTGCCAAATGCCCTTCAGCCACTTCCGGATAATCATGTGTCGCTTCGATCATCCAGTCCAGCGTGGCCGCCTTGTCCTGCGAACGCGCAACTAACGCATAAACGCTGGTAAATGTATGCCCGGCATTTGCCGGGTCGGCCTTCAATATTGCCTCCAGAGTCGGGCGAGCTTCCTGAAGCTTGCCGCCGCTTAACAGCAGTGAGAGCAACATCTGTCTGGACAGCGGTGATGCAGGTTCAAGTTCCTGCCACAACTTGAAGGCTTCCACTGCCATATCGTACTTGCGTGATTCGTAAGCAAGCTGGGCGGCACGTCTTGCCACGCGCACGTCGCGCGTTTTCCTTGCCAGGTCAAGATAAGCCTGCGTTGCCAGTTCCGGCCTGTCCCGTTGCACAGCAATATCGCCCAACAGGAATTCGTAGAGCATGGGACCGGTCAGCTCAAGTTTTGGCAGATCGGGTTGGGATGTCTTGATAATCTGTTCCAGGTTTGCATGACCAGCGTGTGCCGACACGCTGGATACTTTTTCCGGGGGGGTCGCACAAGCCGTAAGCAACGCGAAGAGAGCACAAACTGGATAAGGGGTGTAGAAATTCTTCATATCAATTTATTTCCGGGCAGGGTGACATATTAGCCGAACTTTGACCCTATCATACAACGGCTTGGGATGTGCACAGTTAACCAGGTCTTGACATGGCGCTTTGGGCCGTCGGCCAGACTTCGCCCACTCACACCTCCCACTGGTTATAAACACAACGACAGACGTCGAAACCAGTTATCCCAATTACCTCAAGGCTGTTTTGCCTGAATATCGACTGTTTCCGTGTGTTTCCACCAGCGACCGCCCAGCGCCTGGAACAAAGCAACCGAGTCACCCAGCCAGTTAGCCTGCGCCTGCGCCAATTTTATCGTCGCGAGTTGCGCTTTTCTTTGCTCTGTCCGCAGGATCTCAAAATCCACAGAACCGGCTGCATAATCTTGCCTTGCCTGTTCTCCTGCCTTGACCGCCACCTGCGCTGCCTGAGCAACCGTATCCAGTGCCCTGACGTCCGATTGAATGATCTTCAGCGTATCGGCAACATCCAGCAAAGCGGCCATCACCACATTACGATATTGTGCAGCAACCCGGCTCAACGCTTGTTGCGTAGCTTTCGGTCTGGATTGCACCGCATCTGCGCCAAAAATGTGCAGCGCAGCATCATTGTCCATATCGAAAAATTGCCCACCGTCCCTGAGCATCCATGTCGGAGAAGAAGTCACGCCAGTAACAGTAAACAATGGCAACGTATTAACGATCTTCAGTCCATACCGTGCACCGACAGAACGCAATTTCGCTTCAGCGATGCGAACATCGGGGCGTTGCTCTACCATTTTTGAAGGCAGACTCAAGGGCAATTCATTAGGAAGTTTGAATTTTTCCAGTGCGAAAATATCCGTAATATCCCTGCCCGGATCCTGTTCATCACCCGTCAGCGCCAGCAACAGATCGCGCGTCTGCTCAAACTGCTGTTGCAACGGAACCAGTGCCTGCTGGGAAAGTGCTGCGTTCAATTCGCGCTGCGTCACATCATCTTCCGAGACATACCCGAGTTTGAACTGGTTGTGCACAATTTCCAGTTCCAGCCGATTCAAGCCAATGATATTAAGCTGTGCTCCGATCTGCGTACGTAGTGAAGACTCCTGTATGGCAGCAGCAACCACATTGGAAGCAAGCGTGATATAGGCTGCTTGCTGTAACATCCTGGCCTGATCCTGGATTGTTTTGCCCCGGTTGATATCCAGCACGTCCGGCGCATAACCCACCGTCAATTGAGCGATGCACAGGTTGTAGTTATCCTGTCTTTTGCCGGGCCGTTCAGGAGTGCATGTTTTACGACCGCCCGGCGTGTTGCGCAAATGAAATTTGCTCGACTCGATATTGGGATAGAAGAACCCACGTCTGATAACAGAATGTTCCTGCGCTCGCCGCAACGTCATCAGTGCTGTTTTGGTATCCGGATTTGCCTTGAAAGCACGCCTGATGAGCTCACTGAGCTCCGGAGACTTGAACAATACCCACCATTCCGTCGATATTTCCCTGGCAGAAACCTGTTCTTGTGCCTCTTCTTGCGACACGGGCACAATTGCAGCGGATACGTCCAGACTTGTCACATAACCAAAAAAAACGGTAAAGAAACAAGGTAATAACGAAATTCTTGCTGGCTTCATCAAATGGAGCATCCTTAAATTCATGGCTGGAGCGAGCGTACGCTTCGCGACGGACACGATTCTACCCGAGAACAAAGCCGCATTAAGAGAATCGCAATATTGCAAACTCACTGAATATACGCGTTCAACATGCGGATATCACAGCAGAAATCCTCACAAAACCCGATTATTCGCGATTTGCATTGCACCTGATTTTGCGAATCAGAAGCGAGGCTTCTCGACCGGTTGCAGCCTGATCGGCCCGGCTTGAGTATTTTGGTATCGCACAAGGTATTGGGTTATATTCTATCCAACACTTGTGACCCGAAAACCACCCACACAATGACCGGTCCACTTACCCTTTCCGCCCGTAATCTGACCCGCCGCCACGACAATCACCTTGTCGTGGACGGAATATCGCTGGAATTGCGGCGCGGCGAAGTCCTGGGACTGCTGGGACACAACGGGGCGGGCAAAAGCACTACATTGCAAATGCTTACCGGTGCTTTACCTCCAAATAGCGGCGATATCGAAATATGCGATTTTAACCTGCTGCAGGAACCTCAACACGCCAAGGCCTGCATCGGATTTTTGCCAGAACACCCGCCGTTATACCGCGATATGCGCGTCGACAGTTTTTTGCGTTTTGCTGCGCGCCTGCACCACATCCCGCCTGAAAAACTCGACAGTGCACTGGCGCTGGCCAAACAACGCTGTGGTTTAGAGGACTGTGGAAAGAAAATCATTGGCACCCTGTCCAAAGGCTATCAGCAGCGCATCGGTATCGCACAAGCCATCATCCATAACCCTGCCGTCGTGGTGCTGGACGAACCCACCGTCGGCCTCGACCCGGAGCAGATACGCGACATTCGCACCCTGATCCGGGAACTCGGTAACTGTTGCAGCGTGATCCTTTCCACACACCTGCTGAACGAAGTGGAAAGCCTGTGCGACCGTGTGATCATTTTGCAGAAAGGCCGCCTGATCTATAGCGGCAGCAGCGCCGAAATGCTTGCGAACGGCAACATGGAGGAGGCGTTCCTGCAAATCACCCGAAACAACGAGGCGGCTACCAGATGATCCGTACTATCGCCATAAAGGAGTTTCGCAGCCTGTTTGCCGCACCTTCCACCTGGTGGATGCTGGCGCTGATGCAATTCCTGTTCGCCTGGATATACCTCGCGCGTGTGGACGACTATCTGCAAGTTCAGACGCAGCTGGCGCAACTCGACACTTCTCCTGGCGCAACGATTTCCATCGCTGCGCCACTCTGCAATGTATTGGCGCTGATGCTGATGATATTGATCCCGTTATTCACCATGCGTCTCATCGCCGAAGAACGCCGCAACCAGACCTGGGTGCTGTTACTCACTGCTCCCGTCTCTGCAACACAACTTGTACTGGGAAAATTCCTCGGCTTGTTGCTGCTGCTTATACTCATTGTGGCCGGATGCGCCGCCATGCTCACGACACTATTGCTCGGCACACATGCTGACATCGGACTCATGTCGTCCAATATTCTGGGCTTACTGTTGCTCGCCGCCAGTTATGCCGCACTGGGTTTGTTTTTTTCGGCGTTGAACAAGCAACCCCTCATCGCCGCGATCAGCGCACTTGGACTGTCATTCGCTCTGTGGCTGCTTGATATGACCGCCAGCGACAACCGCAGTTTTCTGCATGCTATCTCGCCCAGCGCGCATTTCCAGAACTTGAACTCGGGGTTGATTAACAGTGCCGACCTGATTTATTTCGTGCTGGTCATCGCAACTTTGCTATGGCTGACAATTCGTCAATTAAACGACGAAAGACGTGACACGATATGAAGCGCTTCCTGCCCCAGATCAAACGCATTGCTTCACTGCTGCTGGTGTTGGTCGCTGCAGGTGTGCTGTTCCAGTTGGCCGCGCGTTATCCGGCACAATGGGACGTCACTCAGAATGCGCTCAACAGTCTGGAACCAGGCAGTGTGGAAGTACTGGCGCTGCTCGATGGACCGGTAAAAATTACGGTGTATGCCACCGAACAGGACGCCCAACTCGGCGACATCCGCAAACTCATTCGTGAATTTGTCGCACTCTACCAGCGCTATAAACCCGACCTCACGCTGAGTTTTGTCGACCCCATAAAAGACGCGGAAGCAATGCGCAAAGCTTCCATTAAAAATAACGGCGAGATGGTAGTGGAATTCGGAGGACGCAGTGAACACATCACCACCCTGAATGAACAGACGCTTTCCAGTGCCCTGCTAAGTCTCGCGCACAGCAAAGACCAGTTACTCATGTATCTGGGCGGTCACGGCGAGCGCAACCTGGAAGGCGCTGCCAATCATGATCTCGGCGAGTTCGGTCAACGCCTGAAACAACTCGGCTATCGCACTTCCAGCCTCAATCTTTCCCTCGCCCAGGAGGTACCCGATAACGCCAGCATGCTGCTACTCACCCACCCACAAACAAAAATGATGCCGGGCGAAGTGAGAAAACTGCTGCGCTACATCGACAATGGCGGTAACCTCCTGTGGCTGGTCGATGCCGAACCGCTACGTGGACTCGATCCTCTGGCGGAAAAACTGGGCATCACCATCATGCCGGGCATCGTGATCGATCCCGCCTCACAGGACATGAATGCACCCCTGAACTGGACACTGGGCACAGGTTATCCGCCGCATGTCATCACGCGCGATTTCGATCTCATCACTGTTTTCCAGGACGCGCGCGCGCTGAGTGTGGAACAAAGCGACACATGGGAAACGCACACACTCGTGGAAGGCGCTGCACGCGGCTGGGTTAGCGAAAACAGGAACAGCAAACGCTTCAACAAGAACCGCGACATCCCCGGGCCGGTGGATCTGGCACTCGCGTTGCAACGCAGCGTAAATGACCGCGAACAACGCATCATCGTGGTTGGCAACGGCGCCTTCCTGGCCAACATCTATTCCGGAAACGGCGGCAACCTTAATTTCGGCATCAATATGGTGAACTGGCTGGCAAACGAGGAACGTCTCATCTCAGTTCAGCCGCATGCGGCAAAAGACGCCAGGATCACTTTAAGCAAAAGCCAACTCTCTGCCATCAGCGTAAGTTTCCTTGTCCTGCTGCCACTACTGCTTCTTGGTGCAGGCACATTACAATGGTGGCGCAGAAAACACTAGGGCGATGCCTGAATTACCCGAAGTTGAAATCACGCTACGTGGCATTGCTCCACACCTGAAAAACCGGCAAGTCGCCAACGTCATCATCCGCAATCCCAGGCTGCGCTGGCCCATTCCCGGAAATCTGCCTGAATTATTACGCGGGCAGACTATTCGCAGTTTGCAGCGTCGCGCCAAATATCTGCTCATCACATTCGACCATGGCACGCTCATCCTGCATCTGGGCATGAGCGGCAGCCTGCGCATCCTTCCGACCGCCACACCCGCAGCAAAGCACGATCATTTCGACCTGGAGCTGGATAACGGCCGCTCGCTGCGTTTGCGCGACCCACGCCGCTTTGGCGCCGTGCTGTGGCATACCGGAAATATTTCGCAACATCCCTTGCTGGCAGCACTCGGGCCGGAACCGCTGGAGACAGAGTTCGACGGAAAATACCTGCACCGTGCAATACGCTCGCGCAGCGCGGCAATCAAACTTGCCCTCATGGACAGCCACCTGGTGGTCGGCGTTGGGAATATCTATGCCAATGAAGCACTGTTCCGTGCCGAAATCCGCCCGCAACTGGCTGCCAACAAACTCTCTCTGCCGCGTTGCCAGCGGCTGGCACAAAGCATCAAGGAAGTATTGCAGGAAGCCATCAGGCAGGGCGGCAGCACATTGCGCGATTTCGTACACAGCGACGGCAGCAGCGGATATTTCCAGCAGAACTATTTCGTGTACGGACGCACGGGAGAACCATGTCGCGTGTGCGGCACAACCATCAGACAAATACGGCAAGGTCAGCGATCAACATTCTATTGCCCGCAATGCCAGCGATGAACAATATCCCTGATAAATTACGAAAAAATATTTTTGAATCCGGAAGATCACAAGAAAAAGCCCGCGCCAGGGTGCGGGCTTTTGGGTCAGGCAGCAATCCTTATGCCTTTTCCGCCATCAATTTCTCGTATTTTGCCTGTAACTGCTCTTTGCTCTCTACGTGGGCAGGATCATGCGGAATACAGTCTACCGGACAGACTTCCACGCATTGCGGCGTGTCGTAATGCCCAACACATTCCGTGCATTTATTGGGGTCGATGACGTAAATCTCATCACCTTGCGAAATCGCGTCGTTCGGACATTCCGGTTCGCATACGTCGCAATTGATACATTCGTCAGTGATCATTAATGCCATTTTATTGCTCTCCTTGAAGTTGATATTTATTTTTCAGTTTCTCCATTACCAGTGGGGAAACGAATTTGCTTACATCGCCGCCAAAACGTGCAATCTCGCGCACTATACTGGCGGAAATAAAAGTGTATTGCTCGGCCGGCGTCAGAAATACGGTTTCAATATCGGGATGCAGCGTGCGGTTCATGCCGGACATCTGGAACTCGTATTCGAAGTCAGATACCGCGCGCAGCCCGCGCAATACTACGCGGGCGCCCTGTGATAACACATAACTCATCAGCAGGATGTCAAAGCCTTCGACTTTGACGTTTTTAAAACTGGCAAATACTTCACGCGCCATCGCCACCCGTTCATCAAGTGTAAACAGGGTCGCACTGCGACTGGCCGCAACGGCTACGATCACCTCGTCGAATAAACCCGACGCACGCCGCACTACATCCTCGTGTCCGCGTGTAATGGGATCGAACGTCCCGGGATAGACCACCTTGGTCATGCTCATACAAGTTCCAATAATTGATAATGCACCGCACCCGCCCTGGCTCGTTTAACAACTCGCCACGCCGCATCCGGCTCAAATGCTGTACCGCTCTCCAAATAGACCATCCCGCCTTGAGCCAAACTGTTTTTCAGCAAGGGTAGTAATTGGGGCAGGTAATCACTTTTAAAAGGGGGGTCGAGAAAGACCACATCGAACAGCCCGTTCTGTTGCAGGACGAATTTTAGCCCATCCTCGCAGCGCAAGGCTACATTGATCAATGCCAGTTTCTTTGCGTTGTCCTGCAATGCCTTATAGACAGCACGACTATTCTCCACCATCAGCACCTGCTCGGCACCGCGCGAAGCTGCCTCGAAGCCCAACGCACCGCTGCCCGCAAACAAATCCAGGCAGCGTTTGCCATATAGCGTCTGGCCCAGCCAGTTGAACAGGGTTTCGCGTACCCGATCCGGCGTGGGACGCAATCCTTCAGCGTCGGAGAATTCGATAAGGCGGCTGCGATGGGTGCCGCCGATAATGCGAATTTTGCTCAATTTTGAAACCGACTATCCACAAAAACCACGAAAGACACGAAAGTGAAATACGTCGAAAGGGCTGTTCGTGAGTTTCGTGTTTTTCGTGGACATATGTTCAAAAAGATCATTTTGCCGCTTCATCGGGGGCTCCGACAATCACTGTTGCCAGCGCATCCGGATTGATACGGCGCTTGAACGCATCGCGTATCTGTTTGGCCGTAACCTTGTCCACCCTGGAGGTAAAATCGTCCAGGTATGTAAGCGGCAAATTATAGAAACCAATCACGCTCAGATAACTGATAATCTTTTTGTTGCTATCGATACGTAACGGAAAACCGCCGATGATGTTCTGCTTGGCGGCACGCAACTCCTTTTTCGTAACACCCTTATCTATAAAAGTACGCAGGGTTTTGCGCACCAGTTGCAGTGCCTTGTCGGCCTGTTCCTTTTTTGTCTGCAAGCCAATCTGGAAAGCACCCGGCTGCTGCATCGGCATGAAATAGCTGTATACGCTGTAAGCCAGGCCGCGTTTCTCGCGCACTTCGTCCATCAAACGCGAAACAAAACCACCTCCGCCCAGAATATAGTTGCCGACATACAGCGGAAAGTAATCCTCATCGGTGCGCGCAATACCCGGAGCGCCGATCAGGATATGACTTTGACTGGCTGGATGCGCGATGCGCTGCTCGCTTGGGTAAATGCGAATCATCACCGGCGGTATGCGCGCATCGGCGCCGCCCGCAGGCAAATCGGCCGTCAAACGCTGTGCGATGGCTTCCGCCTGTGCACGTGTAATATCGCCCATCAAGGCAACCACCGCATGATTTGCCGAATAGTGTGAGCGATAAAACGCTTCCAGATCACTTTGTTCAATTTCCTCCACATCGGCCGCTTCCATATGCCAGCCGTATGGATGCTCGCCGAACACCGCCTTATCGAATGCCTTGGCAGCAATATGCCCCGGTTGCGTTTCGGCTTCTTTCAGCGAAGCGATCAGTCGCGCTTTTTCTCGCTCCAGAACTGGTTTCGGAAACAGCGGCTGCTGCAAACAACGTGCGAGAATATCCAGCGCAACATCGCGCTCTTCCGTTTTGCTCAGGGTTCGAAGCGTCAATCCCGCACGGTCGGAATCGATATGTCCGCTCATTTGCGCCCCGATATCGGCTAATTTGCGCGCAATGTCATCCTCGCTCAAACCCTGCGCCCCCAGGTCGAGCATGCCAAAAGCGAGGCTGGACACACCGGCCTTGCCGGCCACGTCAAAGCCGCTTCCAGCGGAAAAGTCCACCGCTACATCCAGCATCGGTAAATTGTGATCTTCCACGAAATATACGCGCGCTCCGCTTGGCGCCTGCCAGTGTTGAATCTGCGGAGTGGCGGATGCAGACGCTGCAATACACAATAAAACTGTAATGGAAAGAAATTTAGCGAACATGGGTTGTTCCTCCGGCGCGTTTGGGTTTACCCGAGAGCGGCTGCGGATCAAGCGTCGCCACGGTCAGATGATCGTCGTTGAATATTTCGCGCGCCACGTCCTGCACTTGCTGCGCGGTAACCGCCTGCAGCTTTTCCAGCATCACCGGCATATCCTTGTACGACATGCCCACGCTTTCCAGTTGACCAATCTGCATTGCCTGATAAAAAACCGAATCGAGTTTGTAAACTTCGCCTGCCATCACCTGGGATTTGACACGTTTCAGTTCTTCCTCACTCACTCCGTCACGCACCAGCAAAGCCAATTGCTCACGCAACGCGGCTTCCACATCGCTCACTGTCCTGCCCTCGCGCGGCGTGCCTTGCAGTATGAACAAACCGGGACCGCGCGACACATTGCCGTAACTCGTCCCCACATCCATCGCCACTTGCTGTTCGCGCACGAGTGATTTGTTCAAACGTGCCGAACTGTTGCCGTCCAGCACGCCCGCCAGCACTTCCAGAGCGTAGGGTTTCCATTCTTTTGCGGCATCGCGCAAAACCGGCGCTTGCCAGGCCATGATGAGATAGGGCAGCTCTGCCGGTGCCTTGACCACGATGCGTTTGATACCGAGTTGCGCGGGTTCATCAACCGCTTTACGTTCCGGCAAGGTCATGGACGGAAGTTTGCCGTAATAGCGTTGCGCCAGTGCAAACACTTCTTTTGCCTTTACATCCCCCGCGACCACCAGCGTCGCGTTATTGGGTGCATACCAGGTCTTGTACCAATTCAACGCATCGCCATCGTTCATGTTCTGCAAATCAGTCATCCAGCCAATGATCGGATGGCGGTAGGGATGCTCCTGATACGCTGTCGCCATGAGTTTCTCGTACATCAGCGAATGCGGATCATCGTCGGTACGCCAGCGGCGCTCTTCCATCACCACTTTGACTTCCTTTGCGAACTCATTTTTTTCCATTCTCAGGTTATGCATGCGATCCGACTCGAGCTTCATCGCCAGCGCCAATTTGGATTTATGAAGTTGCTGAAAATAGGCAGTATAGTCATAGCTGGTAAACGCATTCTCGCGCCCACCCGCTGCCGCGATAATTCTGGAAAATTCTCCGGCCGGAACGTTCTCGGTCCCCTTGAACATCATATGCTCCAGCACATGTGCAACACCGGTCACGCCGGTTCGTTCATCCATACTCCCCACGTGGTACCAGATTTGCTGAACCAGCACCGGCGCTCTATGGTCTTCTTTGACGATCACTTTGAGGCCGTTGCTCAAAGTCTTCTCATACACTTCCGCCTGTGCTTCAACGGAAAATTGCAACAACAACACAATTAAAAACAAATAGATTCTCATTTCCCTACCCTATGGACGAGCGATTCAGCATAAAATGAGCGCGCATTATGCGACATTTCATCCAGATCCGAACATTTTCGCATGTTTAACTTCCAGAAAAAAACGCCTGCCACCGCCGGATCAACCAGTTGGCTGACCCGTTTGACGGGCGGTCTGGCGCGCACGGGTGGACAGCTTACCGCTCTGCTGGTTCCGGGCGGACGCATAGACGAGGATTTCTTCGAGGAGTTGGAGTCCATTCTCATTATTGCCGACGTGGGTATGGACGCCACACGTGCTTTGCTGACGGATGTGCGCCGCCAGGTGAAAGAACAGCACCTGACCGAGACCGGGCAGGTGAAGGAAGCGCTGGCACATGCGTTGCTCAAACTGTTGCAACCCCTGGCAATACCGCTGGAAACCGGCGCGCACAAACCTTTCATCATCATGCTGTGCGGCGTCAACGGTGCGGGCAAGACCACCTCCATCGGCAAACTGGCCAAGCATTTCCAGAGCCAGGGTAAATCGGTGCTGCTTGCCGCAGGCGACACCTTCCGCGCCGCCGCACGCGAACAACTCATGGAGTGGGGCAAGCGCAACGACGTCACCGTTATCGCCCAGCAAAGTGGCGACGCAGCTGCGGTAATTTACGATGCCGTGCAAGCGGCACAGGCACGCGGTATCGACGTGGTGTTGGCAGATACCGCCGGACGACTGACCACGCAGGCGCACCTGATGGAAGAAATCAAAAAAGTAAAACGCGTTATCGCCAAAGCCATGCCCGAGGCACCGCATGAAGTGCTGCTGGTGCTGGATGCCAATACCGGACAAAATGCACTGTCGCAGGTCAAAGCCTTCGACGATGCACTGGATGTCACCGGCCTTGTGCTGACCAAACTCGACGGCACCGCCAAGGGCGGTGTCATCGCCGCCATCGCCAAGGCGCACCCGATTCCCGTGCGTTTCATCGGTGTGGGCGAAGGACTGGACGATTTGCAGCCGTTTCTGGCGGAAGATTTTATCGCCGCCCTGCTTGGACTGGAACAATGATCAAATTCAACCAGGTCTACAAACGTTATCCCGGCGGCCATGAGGCGCTCAAAAACGTGAGCTTTGATGTGGCTGAGGGCGAGATGGTGTACCTCACGGGACATTCCGGCGCAGGCAAAAGCACGATGCTCAAACTCGTTGCTGCCATCGAACGCCCGAGCAGCGGTGGCGTGCTGGTAAAGGGTCAGAACATCCGCTCCATCAAGCCCGCCGCCATCCCTGCATTGCGCCGTAACATCGGACTGGTATTCCAGGATCACAAACTGCTGTTCGACCGTACTGCCTTCGACAACGTGATGCTGCCGTTACAAATATGCGGCTTCGATCATCGCGAAGCCGCCAAAAGGGCTCGCGCCGCACTGGACAAAGTTGGGCTGCTTGACCGCGAGAAGGCCAATCCCATCGCACTCTCCGGCGGAGAACAGCAACGCCTGTGCATCGCACGCGCCATCGTCAATCGCCCCACCATCCTGCTGGCGGACGAACCCACCGGCAACCTTGATACCGAGTATGCCAACGAGATCATGAACATCTTCAAGTCGTTCCATCAAGTCGGCGTCACGCTGCTCATCTCCACTCATGACGAAAGCGTCTTGAGCCTGTTTCCGGCCAGAGCTCTGCACCTCAAACAAGGGGCTCTTCAGGCATGAAGACGCTGATCGAACATTTGCGTGTACTGCGCTACACCTTGCGCCGCCTGCTGCTCACGCCCAATGCATCGCTGCTCAATGTGACCATCATCGGTATCGCCCTCAGCCTGCCGGTCGGAGGCTATGTGTTGCTGAAAAGCGTGCAAACGCTCAACGCACAGATCGCCGGCACACCGCAGATCAGTGTATTCCTCGCCAAAGGGACTGGCAGCGGCGACGTCGAGCGCATCGGAGACAAGCTCAAACAACATGCAGGCATCAAACAGATCGAATTTGTTCCGCGCGATAGCGCATTGAAGAAATTACAGCAAAGCACCGGATTGTCAGACATCATCGGCGGCCTGTCGCAAAATCCTTTGCCGGACGCATTTGTGATCTACCCAAAAGACGGCGATATAAAAACACTGGAAACCCTGCACGATGAACTCAAGACCTGGCAACATTTCGAACATGTGCAGCTTGACTCGGCATGGATACACAAACTGCAAGCGCTGTTGGACTTCGGACGCATGGCGGTTGTCATCCTCGCCGCGCTGTTAAGCTTCGCGCTCATCGCCATTACCTTTAACACCATTCGTCTGCAAATCCTTACCCGCCGCGAAGAAATCGAAGTGGCAAAGCTCATTGGCGCAACAGATGCCTTCATCCGCCGCCCTTTCCTCTACTTCGGGCTTATCCAGGGATTATTGGGCGGTATCGCTGCATGGCTGCTGGTGGCCGGCAGCCTGCTGTTGCTGAACTACCAGGTCGGCATACTCACCCAACTCTACGCCAGCAACTTCAGTCTGCAACACCTCTCACTGGCCGACAGTATGGCTCTGCTGGGATTCTCGGCTTATCTGGGCTGGCTGGGCGCGTGGTTCTCGGTGTCGCAGCACTTGTGGCAGATCGAACCCCATTAACAGCCTGCCAAGAAGCGCTCATAACCTCCAGACTACGCATTAACGTCCCGCCACGGTCATGTTTTCGATCAGTACCGAACCACACTGGCGAGGGCCCTGTACCAGCACGTCATTGCCGACTGCAACGATGTGTTTGTACATATCCTTGAGGTTGCCCGCAATGGTGATCTCTTCCACCGGATACTGGATCTCGCCGTGCTCGACCCAGAAACCTGCTGCGCCGCGTGAATAATCGCCGGTAACGGGATTGACACCGTGACCAAGCAATTCAGTCACCAGCAGGCCGCGTTGCATTTCGCGTAACAGTCCATTGAAATCCAGTTTGCCCGATTGAACGATCAGGTTGTGCGTGCCACCCGCATTGCCGGTGGTCTGCATGCCAAGTTTGCGTGCGGAATAGCTGCCGAGAAAATAACCGCGCAGCACGCCTTCTTCCACAATTGAACGACGGCGGGTACGTACGCCTTCATTATCAAAGGCGCTGCTGCCCAGACCGCGCGGGATATCCGGCACATCGTCGATACGGATGTTCCCGGAAAAAACCGGTTTATCCAACTGGTCGAGCAGGAAAGAAGATTTGCGATACAGACTGCTGCCGCTCACCGCGCCAACGAAATGGCCGAACAACCCGCTTGCAACAGGCGCTTCGAACAGCACCGGACACTGCATGGTGTCCAGTTTGCGTGCATTCAGGCGGCGCACAGTACGCTCGGCTGCAATCCGGCCGATTTCTTCCACTTTCAGTATCTCGCGCGCATCGCGCGCCGATCCGTACCAGTAATCACGCTGCATATCGGCGCCTTTGCCGGCGATTACCAGGCAGCTGACACTATGACGTGAACTGGGGTAACCGCCCACAAAGCCCAGGCTATTGGCCTGCACGAAACGTCCTTCGTTGACATTGACGGTGGCACCTTCAGAATTATTGATGCGTTTGTCGGTGCGGAATGCGGCTTGCTCGCACTCACAGGCCAGCGCGATTGCTTGTTCAACATTGATTTTCCACGGGTGGTACAAATCGAGGTCGGGGAATTCGGTAGCGAGCTGATCGGCATCAGGCAAGCCGGCACAGTCGTCTTCTGCCGTATAGCGCGCTATGTTAAGTGCAGCATCGACCGTATCGTGCACCGCCTTCTTCGAAAAATCCGTGGAACTGGCATTCCCGCGGCGCTGGCCGATATAGACACTGACACTCATGCCTTTGTCACGGTTGTATTCGATGGTCTCGACCGCGCCCTGGCGCACCGTAACGGTCTGCCCGAAACCTTCCGAGACTTCGGTCGCACTCGCCGAAGCGCCTTGTTGACGGGCATAACGGATGATATCGGCCGCCAGTTGTTGCAGGGAATCGGCACTGTGGAAGGCTTTTGATACTTTGCTGTTCATAAAATTCGCGGGGCTGGTTCGTCGGAAGACGCTATCATAGCAACATCTGTTGAACTTACCGACCTTATGAACACGCACCAACCACACAATGATGCCCTGGAAGAAGAACGGCAGCCCAGCAAAACCAGAATCAAAAAGCAAATGCTCGAGCTGCAGAATCTCGGTAAAACGCTGACCGCCTTACCCAAAGAAAAACTGCTCGAGCTCAACCTGGAAGAGAACCTGCTGGAAGCCATTCTGGAATACAAACGCATGACCAAATTCGGCGCACTTTCCCGCCAGTTGCAATATATCGGCCGCCTGATGCGCAATGTGGAGCCTGAACCCATCATCGCCAGGCTGGATGCCTGGAACGGCGTATCGCGACAACATACGGCATGGCTGCACCAGGTCGAGCACTGGCGCGATCGTCTGATTGAACAACCGGAAGCGCTCACCGAATTGCTGGCCGCGCACCCGGAAGCCGATGCACAGCATTTGCGCACGCTGATCCGTAATGCGAAAAAGGAAAAAGAAGCTGCCAAGCCGCCGAAAGCCTACCGCGAGCTTTTTCAGGTGTTGCGCGACATCCTTCCCGAACCAGCCTGATATAACCATATAGACTGGAAACACGATCATGACAGCTACACTCCCTAACATCACCCTGGATACCGGCTCCAACCCAAAGCACAGCATCATCTGGTTACATGGACTGGGCGCGGATGGAGGAGACTTCGTACCCGTTGCCGAGGAGATGCAACTCCCTGTTGCGGTGCGCTACATTTTCCCGCATGCCCCCATGCGCCCGGTGACCATCAACGGCGGTTATGTAATGCGCGCCTGGTATGACATCCTGAGCAGCGCGGCTTCGGCAGAGATATCGGACAACCTCGGCAGAAATGAAGATGAAGCAGGCGTACGCGAATCGCAGAGCGAAATTGAGAAATTGATCGCCCAGGAAAAACAGCGCGGCGTTGCAGCCGAAAATATTTTCCTCGCCGGATTTTCACAAGGTGGTGCTGTTGCCCTGTTTACGGGATTGCGACACAAGGAACGACTGGGCGGGATACTGGCGTTATCCACCTACCTGCCGTTATTCCAGACCTTGCAGACTGAAGCAAGTACTGCAGCCAAGCCCACGCCAATCTTCATGGCACATGGTCAGGCCGACCCGGTCGTTCCATATGATCTCGGTAAAATATCTGCGCAGGAATTGGAACGACAAGGATATGCGCTGGATTGGCACGACTACCCGATGCCGCATTCAGTATGCATGGAAGAAATACGCGATATTGAGCAGTGGCTGACGCAAAGACTTTCCGGATAAAGCGCTATTCGGCAGCAACTTCATGTTCCATACGGCGGTAACGTGCCAGGTCGTAGTCGTCACCGGTTTCCACAAGCGCCAGCGGCAGCAGCAAGTACGATTTCCCGCCCAGTTCCATATTCAGGCTCCGGTTGGGAGAGAAGGTGTTTGGCCGCATCAACAGCCATGCCTCACCGCTGGTATCGGCAGGACGATTCAAATACAGGGCGATCTGCATGTCTTCGTCAGCCGGCTGGGAACGATCGGTCAGCGATATGCCGACAATCTGCGTACTGAGCACTTCCACTCCGACATGCAGGTTGTTATTTTTATCCCGGCTCAGGCGCCTCACGATACCTGCACCCCAGTTCTGGACGTTATCCGGTTTGCTGCCAATCAGGGAGCCAATCTTGATTTCATCTGCACTGGAAGCAGGGAGCACACTGCGAAAACCTGTAGCACTGATATCTTCAACATCCCAGACTTCCGTGGTATCCGGATTGAAAAAATTCAGGCCCACATCCGCCTGTTCCAGCATTTTAAAGAAACCGTTTGCCACTTTCAGATTCACGCTGATCTTACGGCGCGGATTGCGGCGGGTCGGCAACGGCTGGGTCAGATTATCCATCAGTTTGCGCAGGATATCGCGCACCAGTTCGACATCATATTTTGCCCCGCCGAAATTGATATCGTCCGGCACAATGCCTTTTTCCAGGTTTTTGGACAGCGATTCCAGTTGTTTCAACTCGTCAACAGCCGAAAAGAAGCGCAGGGCTGGATGTATCGTGGCATCGGTGGCGACACGCATGGGCGGTGTTGGCTGTGCAATATCAAACACGAACAATGCATTTGCGTTGTACTGTCCATCCACCCGCAGACCCTTGGCCGCATAGGCGATCAGGCGCTCAGTGATATGTTCCTGCAAGGGACTCAACACGCCCGCACCCGCACCCACACCGTACCAGACCAGTAGCGCGGCAAGCTCCTGCTTTACCGAAGTGTCGCCGGGCACTCCCGGATACAAACCCACCACATCGTCCTGATAACCGTTTATCTCGGCATGGGCATAAAAATCCGAAAGGTGCTTCCACAAACCCGGCTCAACCAGGGCATAACGTGCTGCAGACATTTTCAAACGCCCAGCCAATGCACCGATACCTCGCGTAACCAGTAAGGCCAGATCAGGTTTGACGCCCGAAGCACCGCGGCCATCGTTGTTGTAGCGTATCAGCACATCGTAGTGGACCAGTTCACTCTGCTTGTAAAATTCGTTGAGTACCATCCACAGACGGTTTTCCTGGAATTTCGAGAGAGGTTGTACAGTGAAGTAATCGCGCAGTAATTTGCGCACATGCGGCTGTGCCGCCTCATCAAACATGCGCAACACGGCAAATTCGTGATCCAGACGAAAATCCTCGGCCAGTTCAAGAATGGACTCTATCCAGCTAGTCATCTCCTGAACTGTATTCAGCGCATCGTTCTTGGGAATATCCTGCAGCACCTGCTGTGCAGACTTGATGTTCGCCAGCGGATGATCAGTTTTTTTGCCAAATATGCCCAACTTCGTTCTCCCTGAGCTCATGCACTTTCATATAGTCCATAATATAAGCACAAATCGGCAGCACTTACCATATGCCAAAAGCTCTATAACCGTTAATTTAAAGTGATTCCGCTACTGCACAACATTACTTTTCCGCCGGTCAGGCAAGCCTTGCGCTCACCCAACGGTCTGCTTGCGGCAGGTGGCGACCTTTCCGTTGCCCGTTTGCTGGAGGCCTACCGCCATGGTATTTTTCCCTGGTTCAGCGCGGGAGAACCCATCCTGTGGTGGAGCCCGGACCCGCGCATGGTATTGTTTCCAAACGAATTCAAGATATCGAATTCATTGCGCAAAACCTTGCGCAATGGCCGGTACGAAGTACGTTTCGACAGCGCGTTCGAACAGGTGATGCGTGCATGCGCCGCGCCGCGCAAAGGTGCCGGTAGTGGCGGCACGTGGATACATGAAGAAATGATTGCCGCCTACAGCGAATTGCATCGACTGGGCCATACCCATTCGATGGAAACATGGATAGAAGGCGAACTGGCAGGCGGCCTCTACGGCGTGGCGCTGGGCCGGATGTTCTTTGGCGAATCCATGTTCAGCCGCAGGACGGATGCTTCCAAGATTGCGCTTGCCCATCTTGCCGCACAACTCGAAAAATGGAATTTTGGCATGATCGACTGTCAAATGAATACGCCGCATCTGGCATCACTTGGCGCACGTGAAATTCCACGAAAGGAATTCATCGCACGCCTGCAAGACTTGATAAACTGTAGTCCCGTACCGGTATGGCGCTTCGATAAAGACCTGTTCATATGAGCCTGCTCAACGACATTCCGCTTTCCACCTTGCACCTTTATCTGACTGCGCCCTACCCGTGCAGTTATCTGCCGGAAACGGAGGCACGTTCGCAAGTTGTCACTCCCAGTTTCCTCATCTCCTCTGCCGTATATTCCGAACTGGTGCGCCACGGTTTTCGCCGTAGCGGCACCTTCACCTACCGTCCGCATTGCGATACCTGCCATCAGTGCGTTCCCGTACGCGTGGTTACCGAAGATTTCCAGCCGACGCGCTCCCAGCGCCGATGCAGCAAACAGCACAACGATCTGAACGCGACGATACATATGCTTCAAGATAAACCGGAATATTTCCAGTTATACAGCCGCTATCAGGAAGTTCGCCATCGCGACGGCGGCATGGATGACGACAGCCCCGAGCAATACCGCAATTTCCTGTTGCAAAGCCATGTCGACACGCTGCTGGTGGAGTTTCGGGAAAAACACGTGTTACGCATGGTAAGCGTGATCGATGTACTGCAGGACGGATTGTCCGCGGTCTATACTTTCTATGATCCGGATGTGTCGCAGGCAAGCTTCGGTACCTACAATGTATTGTGGCAAATCGAGTTATGCCGCAAATTGCAACTGCCCTATCTATATCTCGGCTACTGGATCGCAGGCAGCCGCAAGATGGCATATAAGAGCAAATTCCAGCCGCTGCAGGGCCTGAAGAACGATGTCTGGCAACCTGTCTTGCTGAAAGACGCCCCGTGAATAACCGCAGCGCCGTAAATTGGCACGAAATAAAACACGCCGATATATTCAGGGAAAAGCCGTTCCCTGTTCCCGTTGCCATCAGAGAAAGCCAATAGATGTTCCAGTTGCTCCGTCCTGCCCTGTTTGCGCTCGACCCCGAAACCGCACACCATGCCACACTCAGTGCGTTGAAAACCGCACATTGTCTGGGCACACTGCCGCTCATCGTCACACGCCCGGCAAATGATCCACGCACGGTGATGGGCTTGACCTTCCCCAATCCCGTCGGCCTTGCCGCCGGTCTCGACAAGAACGGTGCCTACATTGATGCACTCGCCGCGCTCGGATTCGGTTTCATCGAGATCGGCACGGTAACGCCGCGACCTCAACCCGGCAATCCCAAACCGCGCATGTTCCGCCTCCCCGAAGCGCAGGGCATCATCAACCGCATGGGCTTCAACAACGACGGCGTGGATGTCCTGATTGAAAATGTGAAGCGCGCAAATTTCAAAGGCATCCTCGGCATCAACATAGGCAAGAACGCCGACACCCCCATCGAAAAAGCAGCAGACGATTACCTCATCGGACTGCGCAAGGTGTATCAATACGCCAGCTACGTCGCCATCAACATCTCCTCGCCCAACACCAAAAATCTGCGTCGACTGCAAAGTGGCGATGAACTGGATGCACTGCTCGCGCAATTAAAAACAGAGCAGGAAAAACTCGCGCAACAGCATGGAAAATACGTGCCGCTGGCAGTAAAGATTGCGCCCGATCTCGATAGCGAACAGATCAAACAGATCGCTGCGCTGCTCACAAAACACCGCGTCGATGCCGTCATCGCCACCAACACCACCCTGGCACGCGATGGCGTGGAAGACCTGCCGCACAGCAATGAGGCAGGTGGATTGAGCGGCCTGCCCGTGCGTGAAAAATCCACCGCCGTCATTCGCCAACTTGCTGCCGAGTTGCATGGTGCGCTGCCTGTCATCGGCGTGGGCGGCATACTCAAAGGCGCGGATGCGCTGGAAAAAATGCAAGCCGGAGCATCATTGGTGCAGATATACAGCGGCATGATCTATCGCGGCTGGGATTTGATTGCCGAAAGCTGCAAAGCCGTTCGCCAGAACTGATTGATCCTCCCTTGTCCATTCATTTAATAGCCTTGCGCTGGTTGAAGCAGCACCTGATTCGGCGGATAATCGCCGTCTTCTTGGGAGCCTTGGCTGAATGACCGAATATTTACTCATCCTTGTCAGCACGGTGTTTGTGAACAATATCGTGATGGTGAAGATTCTGGGACTATGCCCGTTCATGGGCGTATCCAAAAAACTGGAAACCGCCCTCGGCATGGGTGCGGCTACGACCTTTGTACTGACGCTGGCTTCCGGTGCCAGTTATCTCATCCAGCACTACCTGCTTGGACCGGAACTTGCCTACCTTACCACGCTGTCATTCATCGTCATCATCGCCGGCATCGTGCAGTTCACCGAAATGGCAATCAAGAAAACCAGTCCTGAACTGTATCAAATCCTAGGCATTTATCTGCCGCTGATCACGACCAACTGCGCAGTGCTCGGCATCCCGTTGCTCAATGTGCAAACCAAACATGACTTCATCGAATCCCTGATGTTCGGCTTTGGCGGCGCCATCGGCTTCACGCTGGTGATGGTGCTGTTCGCGGGCATTCGAGAACGCCTGGAGGGCGCCGATATCCCGGGCATTTTCAAGGGCTCGGCCATTGCCATGATCACTGCCGGACTGATGAGTCTGTCGTTTATGGGATTCTCGGGCTTGGTGAAATGATTTCTGCACTGCTGGTGATGGTCTGCATCTCCCTGCTGCTGGGGGCAGTATTGGGTTTTTCCGCCATCAAATTCAAGGTTGAAGGTAATCCGCTGGTTGAAAAAATCGATGCCGTGTTACCGCAGACACAATGCGGCCAATGTGGCTATCCGGGCTGCAAACCTTATGCAGAAGCGATCGCCAAGGGCGAAGCCGATATCAACAAATGCCCGCCCGGCGGCGAGGAAGGAATACGCAAACTGGCCGAATTGCTGGGCGTGGATTACAAACCCTTCGATGAAGGCGCCGGCCCGCGCGCCAAGTCAGTCGCTTTCATCGATGAGAACACCTGCATCGGCTGCACGCTGTGCCTGCAGGCCTGTCCGGTCGACGCCATCGTCGGCGCAGCAAAACAGATGCACACCATCATCGCTTCGGAATGCACCGGTTGCGAGCTATGCCTGGCACCCTGCCCGGTGGACTGCATCAGCATGAAACCTCTGCCCGAAAATATCCAGACCTGGAAATGGCCGTATCCGGTCTATACACTCGCGCCATCCCCGGTCGCACCGCATGGAGGCAAGGCCGCATGAGAAAGCTTCATCACTTTCATGGCGGCATCCATCCGTCCGAACACAAACTGGAATCGTCTGAGTTGCCGAGCCGGCCAGCCCCGCTTCCATCGCGCCTGATTCTGCCTTTGCATCAGCATATCGGCAATGGCGCCAAAATAGCGGTTCAGGTTGGAGACAAAGTATTGAAGGGACAGTTGCTGGCCAGCGCGCAAGGCATGATCAGCGTTGCCATCCATGCGCCGACCTCGGGCACGGTAACCGCGATCGAACCCCATGTCGTCCCGCACCCTTCCGCATTGAGCGGCTTATGCATCCATCTCGTGCCGGACGGCGAAGAGCGCTGGATCGCGCATGCCGGATTCGATTTCCGCGCCATGCCCAAAGGCGAGTTGCTGGACAGACTGCGCGATGCCGGTATCGTGGGGCTGGGAGGCGCCACTTTCCCGACGCATGTGAAATACCGCCTGGCACCGGAGCAGCGTATCCGGACACTGGTCATCAATGCCGCCGAATGCGAACCCTGGATCACGACCGATGACCGTCTGATGCAGGAGCATGCGGCAGAGATCGTGAGTGGCATTCAGGTATTGCGCCATCTGGCCGAACCGGACGAAGTGCTCATCGGCATCGAAGACAACAAACCGCAGGCCATCGCCGCCCTGCGCGCTGCCTGCGCCGGCAGCGATATCGAAGTGATCACCATACCCACGCTTTATCCTTCCGGCGGGGAAAAACAGCTCATCAAGATACTCACCGGCCTGGAAGTACCCTCCGGCGGCAGGCCGACCAACATCGGCATCGCCTGCAGCAATGTGGCAACCGTCTACGCGATTCATCGCTATGTCGATCAGGGTGAACCGTTGATCTCGCGCCAGATTACCGTGACTGGCAACGTGCGTATACCGCAGAATTTCGAGGTACTGATCGGCACACCGTTGCAGGAACTGGTTCAACTGGCCGAGCCGCTATCCGGCGGCACGGGATATATCATCGGCGGCCCGATGATGGGCCTGCATGTGGACGAACTGGATGCACCAGTGGTCAAAGCCACCAACTGCATCATTGTCAAATCGGCACAACTGTTTCCGCCTGCGCCGACTACCATGCCCTGCATCCGTTGCACCCGGTGCGTCCAGGTATGTCCGGCCGAACTGCAACCGCAGGAATTGCACTGGTTCGCCAAGGCAAGAAACTTCGGCAAGGCGCAGGAGTATCATCTGTTCGATTGTATCGAATGCGGCGCCTGTGCCTACGTCTGCCCCAGCCACATCCCGCTGGTGCAGTATTACCGTTTTGCCAAGAGCGAAATATGGCAACGCGAACAGGAACACCAGGCCGCGGAAATCGCCCGCGAGCGCCACGAATTTCGCCTGGCGCGCATCGAGCGCGAAAAACAGGAAAAAGCCGAACGCCTGGCACAAAAGGAAAAAGCAGCGCTGGCGGCAAAACAGCCCGTTCCTGCACCGATACCCGTCAATGCCGATGTCGACCCCGACGACACATTGCAGATGCGCATCGATGCCGCCGTTGCCCGCGCCAGGGAACAGGCAGCAACCGAATCGCCTGAAAATACCGAAACCCTGACCCCGCAACAACAGGCCGAGATCGCCGAGATCGAAGTGCGTCGCGCCAAGTTGCGCGAAGCAGCTGCGCATCCGGGTGCGGATGACGAGTCACCGAAACAAAGTTAAGGGACATTCAAACCATGTGGTCATCGCCTTTCATCACTACTTCCAGCAGCGTCAGCCAGATCATGCTGCGCGTCCTGATTGCGCTGATTCCGGGCATCGCTGTTTACGTCTGGTATTTCGGTCCCGCGATCCTGGTTTCCATCACCCTGGCTTCGGCCACAGCGCTGGCGACCGAAGCACTCATGCTCAAGCTGCGCAACCGTCCGCTCAAACCTTTCCTGACCGACTACAGCGCCCTGATTACAGCATGGCTGCTGGCATTATCAGTTCCAGCGCTGGCACCCTGGTGGCTGGTTATGGTCGGTACGGCTTTCGGCATCGCCGTAGCCAAACACCTGTATGGCGGACTGGGCAACAACCCGTTCAACCCGGCAATGATCGGCTATGCCGTACTCATCATCTCCTTTCCGCTGCACATGACGCACTGGATCACGCCGCACGGGCTGGGTAGTATCGAACTGACATTCGCGGAACAACTGAATTACATCTTCGGCGGCGCGCTGCCCCCGGGACTCAAACTGGATGCGGTGACCATGGCCACGCCGCTGGATACACTCAAGACACAATTGCATCTCGGTGTCGCTATCGGCGATATCCGCGACATGCCGATCTACGGACATCTGGCCGGCAAGGGCGGCGAAATGATGTCCATAGCTTTCGCCATCGGCGGTCTTTACCTGATATACGCGCGCATTATCAACTGGCTGATCCCGGTCACCTATCTCGGCGCATTGTTCATCATCGCCGGCATATTCCATTTGATCGACCCCGCACATTACGTCACGCCGCTGTTCCACTGGTTCGCCGGTGCCGCAATGCTGGGTGCATTCTTCATCTACACCGATCCGGTCGGCGGGCCGACCACGTTTAAGGGCAGACTGATCTACGCCTCCGGCGCTGCGCTGCTCACTTACCTGATCCGCACATTCGGCGGTTTTCCGGACGGCGTCGCATTCGCTGCGCTGTTGATGAACCTCAGCGTGCCGTTACTTGACATCTGGACGCAACCCAAGGTCTTCGGAAAGAAAGGAAACAGGCAATGAAACGCATTGCGCGCTCCACACTGCAGACCGCCGTCAACCTGATGTTTTTCGCCGTCCTCGGCACTGCGGTGCTGGCATCCACGTATTACATGACGCACGACGCGATCGTGAAGAGCGAAGAAGCGGCCAAGATGAAACTCATCATGCAGATCGTGCCGCCCGGCCTGTTCGACAACGATATCATCAAGGATACCTTGAGCATCCCCGCCAGCGAACTGCTGGGTACCGATGAGGCCACCGACGCATATCGTGCGCGCCTCAAGGGCAAAGTCACGGCAGTGGTGCTGAGCACGATCGCGCCGGACGGCTATGGCGGCAGGATTTCGCTCATCCTCGCCGTGAAAACCAGCGGCGAACTGGCCGGCGTACGCGTCGTGACCCACAATGAAACACCTGGCCTGGGCGACTATATCGAATTGCCGAAAAGCCCCTGGATCAGGAATTTCGAAGGCAAGTCACGCGCAAAGTACAAGGATGAAGACTGGAAAGTAAAAAAGGATGGCGGCAAGTTTGATCATATGGCGGGCGCCACCATCACGCCGCGTGCCGTGATCAAGGCGGTGCATAAAGCGCTGATTTACTTCGACGAGAACCGCGACAAGCTGTTTGCGGAAATGAGTAAAAAACGAAAATAAGTGATGCCTTCGGAAATTCGTTTTGCGGGATGAAGCGCAAGGAGCCGCGCAGCGAATGACAAGGCATATCGAGTTGATAGACGAGGAATGAGCGACAACTGAGTTGCGGTGAAGACTTACCTTCAGGTTAGTCGTAACCAACACGCGACACAGCGACTCGCCCGCAAAACGGATTTACGGAGGCATCAAAATGAACCTTCAGGAATACAAGGACATCCTTTACAACGGCCTATGGAAACAAAATCCGGGCCTCGTGCAACTGCTCGGCCTGTGCCCCTTGCTGGCAGTGAGCAGTACGGTAGTGAACGGCGTCAGCCTCGGTCTGGCGACTACACTGGTCATGACCCTGAGCAGCGGCAGTATCGCCCCAATTCGCAGTTTTGTGCCGAACGAGATCCGCATCCCGGTGTTCATCCTTGTTATCGCGGTGCTGGTCACGGTCGTGCAATACCTGATGCATGCCTATGTGTATGGCCTTTATGTGGTGCTCGGCATCTTCATCCCGCTGATCGTCACCAACTGCATCATCCTGGCCCGGGTGGAAGCTTTCGCTTCCAAAAACGATGCAATGTCTTCCGCATTTGACGCATTCGCGATGGGACTGGGTTTGACTTCCGTACTGGGTGTACTGGGTGCCATGCGCGAACTGCTGGGCAAGGGTACGCTGTTTTCGGGCATCGATCTCGCATTGGGCGATATCGCCAAGGACTGGGTGTTGCATATCATCCCGAATTACCACGGTTTCCTGATCGCCATCCTGCCGCCGGGTGCCTTCATCGGGCTGGGACTGCTGATTGCCGGACGCAACTGGCTCAACCTGCGCGCGGCACAAAAACGTGGCACCGCTGTTGCCACACCGATCGAGGGCGGCTGTTCCCCGGCAATGCACCACTAGCGGCGATGAACTCCGCGAAGCGCCGCGAAATATTCCTGCGTCTGCAGGCCGCCAATCCGCACCCCGCCACCGAGCTGGAACACCGGACACCTTTCGAATTACTGGTTGCCGTGATCCTTTCGGCGCAGGCTACCGACAAGAGCGTCAACATCGCCACGCGCGAACTGTTTCCCGTCGCCAATACACCGCAGAAAATCCTTGACCTGGGCGAGGACGGATTGCGCGAATATGTGCAGCGCATCGGCCTCTACCAGACCAAGAGCAGGCATATCATCCGCATGTGCCGCATCCTGCTGGAACAGCACGGCGGCAAAGTGCCGCAAACGCATGAAGCACTGGAAGCCCTGCCCGGTGTGGGCCGCAAGACCGCCAACGTCATCCTCAACACCGCCTTCGGCCAGCCCACCATCGCAGTGGATACCCACATCTTCCGCATCAGCAACCGCATCGGCCTGGCGCCGGGCAAAAACGTGGAAGAAGTCGAGCAGAAACTGATGAAGGTCGTGCCGGATGAATTCAAACAGGATGCGCACCACTGGTTGATCCTGCATGGACGCTATGTATGTGTGGCACGCAAACCAAAATGTGCCGAATGCATCATTCAGGACCTATGCGAATTCGGAGAGAAAAACCTGGATTGACAGCAATCGTAGTGTTTCTTGTGCTTTCCGGCTTGATTGTCGACCCCCGTCCGTCAAGCACTGACCATTTCCCGACACCCACCATTTATTCCCATAATAAAAGTAGGTCATAACGCGTATTAAGCGTGTTTCCGGCTCATAGCCAGATTGGCACGGATATTGCGGATCAGTAAGCAAGGTTCAGATTCATCATGGATAACGGACAATGCGACCAACGAAACAATCTGGATTCTCTTTATTTGAAATCACTGTCGTGATCGTGCTCACCTGTCTGCTGGGCACAATTATGGTGATAGGCCAGAACTTCACCATCAGTTCAAAAGTTAACCGTCTCAAGCAGGACTTCAATAGTCTCCAGACAACGCTATATGAAACTCAAATCAGTCCAGCCACAAAGCGCAGTAATATTCTGAAAACCTCTGCGCCTGCACCAAAGACTTCTGCCGTAAGCAACAATGGCAACCGGCCTGTAAATATTCTGGAACACTGGAAATCGGTATCGGGAGAAACATTCAATCTCTGGCAAAACACCAGTCCGGCAGATCCGGCAACAGGTTCGGAAAATGCAGACACATATGTTCCGTATGCATTATCCGGCGCGCCCGCCAAAAAAACCAAAGTTGCCAACGCACCCATTGCAGGCTTAAAAAGCAACTTCATCATCTGTGCGAACAATCTCAACGGCAGGCTCGTCAAACAGCTCGATCTGGTAATGGATAACGGGGATACTGCAACCGGCCCCATGATGGTATCCAGCACATTTGGCGGCAT
>JBNLBY010000021.1:0-31199 GCA_050303535.1 Sideroxydans sp.
AATGCGGCGGAAATCTCTTTCTTTATTTCATCCTCAAGCTGTTTGATCTCGAGATGAACTTTGCTATTCCCCTGTTCAAGTATTTTTATGTACCTGGCTATGGGACAATTCTTCATTCCTTCTTCGACTTCCTGTTCTGAACGATAATTCAGATGGTCGTCAAAATCGGGACCGCAATGTTCGCGCCAGCGATAAGTGTGCAATTCGATGAATTGCGGACCAAGTCCGCGCCTTGCAAGATCCACCGCTGTGCGGGAAATCCTTAGCACTTCTTCCACGTCATTGCCGTCGCCGGTATAAGCAGTCAGGCCATGAGCTTCAGCTAACCGGTATATCGGGCGATCTGGTTGTCGTTCATTCAAGCGCGTATAAACAGAAAATTCATTGTTTTCGCATACGAATATCACTGGCAGTTTGTGTAATGATGCGAAATTCATGGATTCGTGAACCACACCTTCTTCAAAGCAGCCATCGCCAAAGAATACGACAGTGACTTGGCCATTGTGCTTAAGTGAAGACGCCCAGGCAGATCCGACTGCAAGAGGGACCGTGCCGCCAACGATGGGCGTTGATCCCAGAAAACCGGCTTCCAAATCGATCAAATGCATAGAGCCGCCGCGACCACCGCAGCAACCTGAAGAACGACCATACAATTCTGCGATCATGGCGTTCAGGTTGCTGCCTTTTGCCAAAAAGTGACCATGAGCCCTGTGGTTGCCAAATACGTTGTCAGCTACGGAAAGCGCCGAGCAGACTCCAACTGCGATGGCTTCCTGTCCGATGCACAAATGCATCGGACAGCGCATTTCCTGTTCCACATAGCGTTTTGCTATGGCTTCTTCAATACGTCTGATCCTTAACATGGAGCGGAGCAGGGCAAGTGAACTGGAGGGAGTCATTTTGGAATGAAGAATTATTTTAAAAGGGTAGATATATATTTGTTGAGCCCAACCGGACTGACGGGTTCCCTGTTGCAGACGATCTGAACATCCATTGCGGCAGCTACACTACCAATGAATGCAGCAACCTGGGCATCCAACCCTTTAGCCAAACAAATGCCAGCCAGAGACAAGAAAGCGTCACCAGCGCCAATGCGGTCGACAACTCGGGTAGCGAGTGCGGGGATGTTATGAAATATCTTGCTGCTTCGGTCATAAATCATGACCCCCTTGGTTCCTCGCGTGACGGCCAATTGTGCTGCCTGCATTTTTTCACCAATTTGTCCGGCTACTGTTTCCAGAGGGGCGTTGCGATTATGGGCGGCCAGGCGCAATTCCGGTTCATTGAGAGAGATGAAGTCTGCCCGTGGATAGCGGTGGATTACATGGTAGCCGCGATTACCGCTGTTGATCTGTGTGTTGACGGCGAGAAATTTTGCTTTGCTGGAAAGAATTTCGATCATGGCGGTGGTGATAAAGCCGTTCCCAAAATCCGGCACGATTACTGCGTCATATAGCCCAATATTTGTTTCGAGCCATTGGCAAATTTGTTTCTCTGTTTCTCCAAAAACGGCGTTTTCCTTGGAAAAATACACCTCGAAAAATTTGGCCAAATCGTTATCGACGAAGCGTCGCTTGGTCACTGTCGGTGCATCGGTAAAGGAGAAAAATACCGGATCAATATTGTCTGACAGCCTTTCTCGAATGAAAGACTCCTGGCTGTCGACTTTGCCGAGCCCTGACAGCAGCGTGACATTCTTCGCAAACCCAGCAATATGGTTGGCGACGGCAATTGAGCCGCCAGCAAACTGTTCTTCCGATTCATAGCGAACAGCAAGGAAACTGCCTTTGCCGGTCTGCCCCAGGGGGGTGGAGTAATGATACTGGTCAATAATTGCATCACCGACGACAAGAACTTTCAGATTGTCCAGCGAGGTGATCATTTCTCGTACTTCTTTTTCGGGCCAGCGATCCCGGAAATCTTTCAGGAATGCCTTGACTTCTGGTGGAAACACGTCAAAGTGGGTATTCAACAGGTGACTTGAGCTGAACGTAATTTCGTCAGTATAGAAAATGTGTCCGCCGTGCGCTTCGACGGCAGCCTGCTCCAGTGCAATATTGCCGGTTACGTCTTCAGTGTGCGAGCGGTAGTCGCTGCCTTTGGCGTAAATGTTCGGCTGGATTTTGTGCAAGGCATCGACTGCAGATACGGCATGGTTGATGGCAACAAAATCGACACAGGCCAGTGCGGCCAGATTTTCGGCCCGCAGGTATTCGTTGAACACTGGTCGTCCCGGTCCTTTGTTGACATAGGTATCGGCAGTAACAGTGACCAGCAGAATATCACCCTCTTGTTTCGCGCGCTGCAGGTAACGAATATGTCCTGTATGCATGAGGTCAAATGTGCCATGACATAAAACCACGTGTTTTCCTTCTGCGCGAAATTGTTGGGATCGCGCTGCCAGTTCTGCCAAGTCAAGAATTTTGTCAGTGCTCATGCTGATGGATTCCCGTAACCCACCGCAAAGCGGTCGGATAAATTGTGCAAAATAAACTGGTGACCAACTTCGACCAGCCCGTAATCATTCGCATCCAGCCAGATATTGACCTCGCCGAGTGAACGCAGGGGATTTTCAGGGGAAAAACCGCTCAACGTGATCACACTGCCGCCATTGTCAATTACCTGTGAAGCCGCGTTACGGATATTCATCGAACGCCCGCTGCTGCTAATGGCAATCAAGGCGTCTCCCGGTCTCGCAATATGGGCCAGCAGTCGCGAATAGGCATTTTCGTAGCCATAATCATTGACGATGCAGGTGAGCACAGAGGGTTCGTGCAGTGTAAATGCACGCAATTTCGCAACATTGATCAGGTCGATTACTGCATGGCTTGCTACGGCGGCGCTACCGCCGTTGCCAATGACATAAACACTGTTACCGTTGTTGCGAACTTTGGCAAGTATTTCCATGACGACGGAAATTCCGGGTTCAATGCCTAATGGCGTGCCTTCCTTGCGGGTGATCTCACAACTGTTCAGCAGGGCTGAAAATTGCCGCACTCGATTTTCAAGCTGCATATTATCCATTTTATTCGTCATTGATTCTCTTCTCCTAAATAGCGGAACCATGTGCTGGTGGCCTGGTCGATGCTGGCAGGATTCCATACTGGTGCGTCTTTCCAGTCGTTGATGTGCTCAATCATTCGCTTTACGCCATCTTCAAATGCAACTTGGGCTTTCCAGCCAAGTAAATTTTGTATTTTGGTAATGTCGCCAAATGTACAGGCTGGTTCTCCGGGACGCTTGGGGATATGTTCCACCGCTCCTCCCAGCAATTCCACAAGACGATTGACGCTGTAGTGGTTGCCGCTTCCAACGTTCATGGCTTCTCCCGAGATACTGGATTCCGCGGCGCACAGAAATGCCTCCGCAACATCGGTCACATAGGTGAAGTCTCTTGTCTGGGTGCCATCGCCAACAACGGTGAATGGCTGCCCGTTGAGTTTTTGCGCCAGAAAAACGCCAAAGACCGCGCCATACGCTCCTGAGGTGCGGGATCGCGTGCCAAACACATTAAAAAGTCTTAACGAGATGGCCGGTAGCTTGTAAATGCTGGCCCAGTGCAGCACCAATTCTTCGCCCATGTATTTCGTTAACGCATATGGGTATTGCGGCTGGATTGGTGATGATTCCGGCGTCGGGTAAATGTCAGGAATACCATAACTTGAAGATGAAGCGGCATAAAGAAAACGTTTCGCGCTGCATTGCCGTGCTGCCTCCAGTACATTGAATGTTCCAGTGACATTGGTACTGTAGTACTGGGCGGGCATCTCGATGGAAGGCACAATGTCCGCCAGGCCGGCCAGATGAAACACCCAGTCTACTTTCTCGAACAGCGGCAACAAGGAAGCCGAATCGCGGATATCAGCCTGAGCAAACTTGAAACGGTCATGATCGGAAATAGACTGCAAATTTTTCAGTCTTCCGGATAGCAAATTGTCGACGACGACCACTTCATGGCCTTTTTCGATCAATAGTTCTGCCAGGTGGCTGCCAATAAAGCCGGCTCCGCCGGTGATTAAGGTTTTCATGGATAGCTCAAATGAAATTCACGTGATGGACAAGGTTTTCACGCATCTGGTAAAGGTAGCGGTTTACCTCGTCCATGCGGCAGTTCTTGCGGCATTCCCTGATGTCCAGTTCATTCCTGACGTAATGGAAATTGGCCTTGCGCCGCTCGCCTTCCCATATCGCCTGAAATGACTGTTCGTTCAGATTGCCATATTCGAAACGTTTGTCGAGAAGGTAAGCGCTGCACCCGTAAACCGAGCCATCAGCCATGACATAGGCCCAAAAGAAGGGGGTTGCATTACATTTTTTGTAACGCGCGTTATCGTCTTCCATATATTTTTTCATGGTATTTTCGCGAAACACTACATGGAAACTTTCTGTGTTCAATGACCTCATTGTCTGGGCCATGGAAATATAGGCGCTGTAATCGATATTCGCATAGACATGTGTTTCGCTGAACAAGTGCTGTGAGTACGGCTTTATCACAAGATAATCCAGCCCGATTTCGTCCCTGCAAAGCAAGGCCAGAGTTTCCATCTCATCTGAATTTTCAGGGAGAAGGATGGCTTGTGCGCCTATTGTGCAGCTCAATCCATGTTTTTTCTTGTGTGCAACAGCGCGTTTAAGGTTGTCGATCACACGGCCAAAATCGCGCTCCTGAGTCTGATGTATTTTTGCATAAGTAGCCGAGGTGCCAGCGTTGATAGAAACCTTGATCCAGGAAGTCAGAGGCAAAGATTGTTCGATAAAAGCTTCGTTCAGTACAGTGGCGTTGGTGGTGAATGAGACGTCGATGCCCGCTGTTTTTGTGGCTTTGACGATCATATTGATCTTCTTGTGAAGCAGGGGCTCTCCCTCACCGGCATACATGATGCTTTTGACGCCAAGTTGCCCCATTTCAGATAGCCGAGCAGAAAACAGGTCGACATCCAGCATCTGGCTCTTATAGCCAATGTAATCTACCGCGCAAAAAGTACAGCGGTGATTGCAAGCGCCGACTGGAGATACTTCCACGTATATCGGGTAGACCCGTTTGGCAAGCGTCCAATCGTCACCCGCCTCCAGAAACTGGGCCACGCGTTGTGGATGGTAGATGAGTTTATGACTGTCTATTCCAAATTTATCCATAAATCCCTAAGCCGTACACGGCGTAGTTTGTTTGTCAGGAAAAATCCCAATGGCCCTGACAGATAAATATGCCTTGATCCAGCGATAGATTTTGTGCGCTATTGTCCCGGACTAACACTTTGAAATCAATAATTCGCAGCCAAGTATCAAGTCTAACGTATTTATTGCCCGCAAGAGCGTTGATGTAGTGCCAGCCCGATGTAAGTTGGCAGGGATTCAAGCAAATGGAATACGGTATTTTCCGTTGAATAGCACTTCTTCAGAAAGGCTATTGGTGGCAACTTGAACCTGTTTCCGCGGTGGCCGAATATGCGGTATGTTTGGCTAGGTTTTGGCCGGAATCGCAATATCAAAGCACATCGGCGAACTCATCTCTGTTGTGCTGGAAGAATACAAAACCCAAGATGGCAGCAGTGAGGCAAAAACAAAATGCGATTCCCCATGCACTCCATTCAACAGTCTGTCCAATGATTGCCGAGCGTGATGCTTCGATTACTACGCTTAGCGGATTGTATTGGTAGATCGGGCGTAGCGCTTTTGGTACGGCACTTACCGGATAAAACACAGGTGACAGAAACATCAACATCTGAACGAACACTGGCACAATCTGGGTCATGTCCCTGATGAATACACCCCATGCCGCCAGGAACCAAGATAGCCCCAATGCAAGCAAGAGCAAAGGAGAGATCAACATGGGGAAAAGCAGACTGCTGAGATAGAGATGACCGAACCAGGCGAGGGCGGCAAGCAAAATCATGAAGTTGAACGCCCCATGCACTAAAGCGGCACCAAGCGGTACGATGGGCAGGATATTTACCGGGAAAATAATTTTTTTTACGTAACTGGGGTAGCCGCGCACGGATGTTGGTGCGCGGGAAATTGTTTCGGCAAATATGTTAAAGGCGATAAGGCCGCTATAGAGCAGTAACCAGAAGGGAAGGCCGCTCTCTTGATTTGGCCAGCGTGATTGGAAGATGTGGCCGAAGATGAAAGCAAATATTGCCAGCATGATTATCGGGCTGAGAAAAATCCATAGCACGCCAAATATTGCTCCGCGATAGCGCAATAGCACATCGCGCTTGATGAGCTGGTCGAGTAGATAACGATTGCGCCAGATATCGGCAGAGATGCGCAAGGGGTTGAAGGTCATAGGGCTCATTGCGGAGAGGAAATAATTCTGCGGTCTTGTAGATAACTGACGATTTGGTCGACGCATTGTTCCAGAGGTATGCTGCCTGTATCCACGGTGAGTTCGGGGTTTTCCGGTTTTTCATAAGGTGATGAAATGCCTGTGAAGTTGGGAATTTCCCCGGCTCGCGCCCGTTGATACATGCCTTTCACATCGCGGCTTTCGCAGATTTCGAGGGGGCAGCGGCAGTAAACTTCGATGAAGTCGTCAGGTCCGAAAAGCTTGCGTGCGCTCAGCCGGTCGGCGCTAAAAGGTGAAATGAAAGCGGTTAGTGTAATTACGCCGGCTTCGACAAACAGTTTGGCAGTTTCTCCGATCCGGCGAATATTTTCCGTGCGGTCATTTTCCGAAAAGCCAAGATCGCTGCAGAGTCCATGACGAACATTATCTCCATCCAGCACAAATGTACGGCATTTCATCTGATAAAGCCTTTCCTCAACTGCATGTGATAAGGTGGATTTCCCTGAGCCGGACAAGCCCGTAAACCATATCACCGCACTACGGTGTGAATTGAGCTTCTGTCTGCGATCTCGTGTCACAGTGGCATGATGCCAGACAGTGTTCGAACTCATATTCATTTGCTTGGAATTGAATGAAATTGCGTATGTTAGACGGACTTTTAGCATTATAGCTGCAATGCTGGCAGGTGCGCAGGGCACCGAATAGACTTAGCCTGATTCCAGGTTGGCAAGCTGATATAACAATAAATTATGTGTGTATCCTGAAAACCGCATTCCCTGCCATACATTATCTATTCATTCCTCGATTCCTGCGTTTCGTCGCAATGTGCTATCCATTCCAATTCGGCTTCTTTAAAGTACATCCTGTCTTTAAAGCAGGATACAAACAAAATGAGAAGTGCATTATTTTTGTTGGTGCAGTTATCTGCATTCGTAGTCCAGGCCGGGGAATTGAAGCTGGAGCTTGACGGAAAAGATTTGACAGGCAATCAGGTGCGTGTGGCGGTCTATTCCGCCAAGTCACCGAAGCAATTTCCCTCGGACGACAAGTTCTTCCGGGGGGTTGTGGCCGAGGCTGATGAAGACAAGTTGACTGTAATTATTGCCGATCTTCCACCCGGGAAATATGCCGTCGCAGCCTATGTTGATAGCAACAGGAATGGTAAACAGGATAAAAACTTTTTGGGTGTTCCGAAAGAAATCTATGGTTTTTCAAACGATGTTCGAGGTATGTTCGGTCCGCCTGATTTCGCTGCAGCTGAATTCGATATCGGCGAAAATGCCGTCTCGAAATCCATTCACATACATTGAGGTTGAATATGAGCGATACCACCAGCCATCCGCCCATCCTGAAGCTGCGCAACATCAAGCGCCGTTTCCTGCTGGGCGAGACCACCATCGACGCGCTGAATAGCATTTCGCTGGACATTCATGCAGGTGAGTTCCTCGCCGTATGGGGACCGTCCGGTAGCGGCAAATCCACCTTGATGAATATCATCGGACTGATCGATGCGCCGACCGAGGGCGAGGTACATTTCGACGAGCAGGACACACGAGTACTGGATGACGACGCGCTTACCGAATTCCGTAGCCAGAAATTGGGATTCGTATTCCAGAACTTCAACCTGGTGCCCGTGCTTTCCGCAATAGAGAATGTGATGCTGCCTCTGCAGATTCAGGGTGTGGCGGAAGGCGAAGCGCGCGAGCGTGCCGCTACGGCGTTGGTGGACGTAGGGCTGGAGCGGTTCAAGGATTCACTGCCGGACAAGCTCTCTGGCGGTCAGCGCCAGCGCGTGGCGATTGCCCGCGCGCTGGTGGTGGATCCCAAGCTGGTCATCGCAGACGAACCGACCGCGAACCTGGATTCGGAGAACAGCCGTATGGTGGTGGAGCTGATGCGCGAAATGAACCGAGCGCGCAAAGTGACTTTCGTGTTCACCACCCACGACCAGCGCCTGCTCGATCATGTGGACCGGAAGATTTTGTTGCGCGACGGCAATATCGTGACTGATGAGGTGACAGCATGAAGAATATGACCAAACTGGCCTTGCGCGGTCTGTTACGCAATCGCCGCCGTTCCATGGTGACGCTACTTGCGATTGCCTTCGGTTTTTCCGCCATTGCGCTGTTCGCAGGATACACTCACAACGTATACGACGGCTTGGGTCGCCAGTCCATCCATGGCGAGATGCTCGGACACCTGACGCTGTACAAGAAGGGCATGCGCACCGAAGGCAAGCTCGATCCGGAGCGCTACCTGCTTTCCGCACAGGAAGTTGCCGCCATCAGCAAGCTGGTGAAAGAGGAAAAACACGTCAAACTGGTCGCGCCACGCCTGGGCATGAGCGGGCTGGTGAGCAACGGTCGCGCCAGCACCATATTTATTGCCGAAGGCATAGAGCCGGAAGCGGTGGTAAAGCTGCGCGAAGGTTCGCTGACCGATGAGGAGCGCAAGAGCGGCATGTTCGACAACATGCGTATGCGACTGGACAAGGATCGTCCGGAAGTGGTCAGCTTGAGCGATGGATTGGTGGAGATGCTACACCTGAAAGAAGGTGATCAGGCGCAAGTGCTGGTGAACACGCTGAGTGGGCAGGCCAATGCCGCCGATATTACGCTGGGCAAATCATTCAATACCGGCAATGCGGGCAGCAACGACAAGTTTGCTTTCGTCTCCCTGACGCTGGCGCGTACCCTGCTGGATGCAGAAGGACGGGCACAGCGGCTGACCATCCTGCTTGACAGTACGTCAAGGACAGAAGCGATGCGAGACCAGTTGCAGGCGAAACTGACCGCGGCGGGCTTCGATGTCGAGATACTGACTTGGCAGGAATTGTCGGACTTCTATAATCAGGTGCATGGGATGTTCGACATGATCTTCGGGTTCATTTTTTCCATCGTGCTGACTGTGGTCGTGATGAGCGTGGCCAATTCCATGGGCATGACCGTGATTGAACGTACGCGCGAGATTGGTACCTTGCGCGCCATTGGCCTCAAACGCAGCGGCGTAATACGGTTGTTCACCACGGAATCGATGCTGTTATCGCTGATCGGCTGCGTCACCGGACTCATGATTTCGTTCCTGGTGCGCTGGGGCGTCAATGTGGCGGACATTTCCTATGTCCCGCCCAACAGCGCGAGTCCGGTACCGTTATTGGTCGACCTGGATGTCGGACGTACTGTTTTTACCTTTATCCTGATGGGTGTGGTGGGGACGCTGGCGGCCTATATGCCGGCACGCCGCGCAGCGAAAAAGGACATCATCGATGCGCTTGGGCATGTTTGACGGGACCGCCGAGTGTCAATTCCACGTCAAGCTCGCTTGACAGTGGATTGCCTGCCTTTGATACATCGCGTCAGCCTGGGAAGAGTTGGCGGGCGAGACGCCCGCGCTCACGGAAATCTGTGTGGAGGAAACCAGTATGAAATTTGCAACCAACCTTCTTCGGGTCACCGCTGTGCTGTTTGTGGTGTTTGGTATCTGTTTTATCGTTGCGCCGGAATTTTTTGCGTATACGCTGACGCAGTCTGAGCCTTGGACACCAAATGCGTTGATTGACATGCGTGCAACCTATGGTGGCATGGCGCTGGGGATCGGGCTGCTGTTCTGGTTTCTGGCGCGCCAGCGCGAGACGATCATTGCCGGACTGGCGGGCAGCTTGCTGGTACTTGGTTCGATCGCACTGGCCAGGCTGGTGGGATTCGTGGCGGACGGTATGCCGAATGCGATCATGCTGGTAATGTTTGGTGCGGAAATGTTGTTTGTAGCATTGTCGGTATCGGCTTTGAAACGTGTCACTGATTGAGGGAATGAAATGAACTTCAAAGATAAATTGGCGCTATTGTTTTCTTTTTTGCTTTGCAACAGTGTGGTATTTGCAGCCCCGGACGCACACACCATCCTGAAAGCATCCGACACGGCACGCGGCGGTGGTCTGCCCGGTATTGAGTGGGAGATTAAACTGCTGTCGCGCGACGGCGATCGCACTGACGAACCGCAGCGCATCCTGGTCAAGGCAGTAGACGATTCCAGCGTGGCCGAGACGCAGGAACCTGTGCGCTTCAAGGGTTCCAAGATATTGCAGGTGGGGCGCAACATGTGGCTTACGCGTCCCGGCCTATCCAAACCCATACCTATTTCGCCGCGTCAACGCATGAGCGGGCAGGCATCGAATGGAGATATCGCGGCGACCAATTACGCGGGAGATTACAGCGCGCAGATGGCAAGGATCGCAAAGGTCGAGGGAGAGCCCTGTTATGTGCTCGACCTGACTGCGAAACACAAACGTACCACTTACGACAAAATTCGTTATTGGGTATCGGTTGAACGCGGGGTTGGTGTCAAGGCCGAATTTTATTCGGTGAGTGGCAAGTTGCTGAAATCGGCGAGTTTTATCTATAAGAACACAATCGAATTCCAGGGTAAACGTATTCCGTTCGTGAGTAAAATGGTCATACGCGATGCGTTGGTCGATGCCGAGACGACGATGAACTTCGGTACGGTGAAAGTGAAGAAGATCAGACCATCGGAATTCGATCTAGGGCAGATGCAATGAAAGACAAAATCTTATGCCACAGAGGGTACGGAGTTCGCAGAGAGGCATGGGGTGGGATTTGCGGTTTTTCTGTGTGCACTGCGATTTCTGTGGCTAATGTTTTTTCAGAATGAAAGTACTTCCATTCCTGATTTTATTCCTTGTTACGGGTGCTTCAGCAGAAGAGTCTGACTGGAATACTTCGTGGGACGGTACGTTATACGTCTACGCAAACAGTATGTCGGTGCGTGACGACAGCGTGCTGAATCCCAATAACCAGATCGCGCGGCTGCCACAGCGCAGTGACAGCGCGGAACTGCGACTTAATTTCAAGGCACAGAATGATACTGTGCGCATAACGGCACGTCCCATTGCATTGATGCGCGAGTCGCGCAATGTTTTCGGCGCACAATCAGGCAACGAAAGCTATTTCAGTCTGTGGCAGGTGCGGGTACACCTCGTCGAGGGCTGGAACGCCGCTGCCGGACGCGATGTGTTGAACTGGGGAGCTGCGCAATTTCGTTCGCCTTCCAGTCCATTCTATTTCGATAATGGCCGCAGCGACCCGATGCGCGAACTGGTCGGTATGGATGTGGCAAAAATCACATGGACGCCTGATATGCAGAACAGCACCACGCTGGCGCGTGTTGTGCGTTCCGGTTACGGCGCGACGCAGCCGGATGCCTGGCGTAACAGCTGGCTAATGAAATACGACACGCGAGGAGATGAGATTGCCTGGGGCGTGGTTGCAGCCAAGGCGCCGCATCTTGGCACGTTCTATGGTGCACATGGGCAATATACCGTGAGCGATGGCTTGATGCTGTATGGCGAATTTGGCTCATCAGTGTTGCCGGTGGTACTGGATTCTCCTGCGGATATTGCTCAGCCTTATCTTGTCCAGTCTCCCTCGTCACGCCGCAACGCCACTCTGATCGGGTCTTCCTATACCTTCGAGAATGGCCAATCACTGGTACTCGAGTACCTGCATGACGGTCACGGCTATACGAAAGCGGAAGAGGCTGCCTATTTTCAGCGCGCTACCACACAATATGGTTTGCCGCTGGGCTTGATGCCACGTCTGCTGGGGCGCGACTATTTCCACGCCGTGTGGCAGGCCAACATGATGAGTGAATCCGGTTATTGGCGGCTGATGTACACGCGCAACATCACCGATAGCGGCAGTGAATTCGCTGCCTATGGCGAAACAACTTTGACGCCACGTTTCAGCATTTATGGAATGGTGTTGTTTCCGGTTGGTACCGCGCGCCAGGAATTCTCGGCACTGTTTACGCGCAGTATTACTGCCGGGGTGAAAATTTCCCTGCCATGATCAATATGTGGATGGTCCGCACATGAAAAGAATACTGATTTACCTGATCGCCACTCTGATCTTCAATACGGCTATTGCGGGCTTGTTGAGCGTGCTTGCGCAGGCCGACGATTTCTGGGCAAATTTCCGGATAAATTTTATCTATTCGCAGTGTATCGGTCTGTCCGTGATGACGATAAATGCGACGATCGTTCACGCCATGCCGAGTTCGATCGTGCGCTGGGCAATCTTGAGCATGACCCTGCCGGGCAGCGTGGCGATCGGTCTGACGTTGGCATTTGCCTTCAGCGGGGTGGGAAGCTGGGGGGATCGCTATGTCTGGTCAAACATGTCACTGGGAATGTTCTTTGGCCTCATTGGCAGTATCACAGTATTGTTGTCCAAACGGGTCGAATCCGAAGTGGAGAAACGCAAACTTTTGCAGAGCGAAAGCGAAAAGCGCGAAATCGAAGCTAATCTCAGGTTGTTGCAAGCACAGATTGAGCCGCATTTTCTGTTTAACACGTTGGCGAATGTTGGCAGCCTGATTGATAGTGATCCTGCATTGGCAAAAAAACTGCTGGAGCGATTGAACGACTGGCTGCGCGTGGCGCTGGTGCGTGCACGCAGCGACAAGGCCACGCTGGACGACGAACTGGACATGCTGGAAAATTATCTGCAAATATTAAAGATACGTTTCGGTGAACGCCTGCGCTGGCAAATCGATGTGCCTGAGGAAGCCAGAGAATTTCCCTTTCCTCCGATGTTGTTGCAACCGCTGGTGGAGAATGCCGTACGTCACGGCATTGAGCCCAAAATTGGTGGAGGAGAAATCGTTATTCATGCGATGGTCGGCGATAACGCATTGCGCATCGAGGTCGGCGATACCGGTGTCGGGCTGGTTGGCGACGAGGGTAACGGTACCGGCCTGGCGAATATACGGATGCGGCTGGCGACCTTGTTCGGGACTAAAGGCAGGCTGGAACTGGAAGACAACGCCCGTGGTGGCGTGAGCGCAAGATTGGAGTTGCCAATATGAAAGCGATCATTGCAGACGACGAGCAGCACCTGGCGGAAGATTTGCGCCGACGTCTTGCAAAGTTGTGGCCAGAACTGCAAATCGTTGCCGTGCTGCATGACGGCATGGCGGCTGCGGCAGCATTGGAGGAGTTGAAGCCCGACATCGCTTTCCTTGATATCCGCATGCCGGGACAGAGTGGTCTGGATGCCGCTCGCTCGGCGGAGGGGGATTGCCGCGTTGTCTTTGTCACCGCGTTTGATGACCATGCTGTGCAGGCTTTCGAGCAGGCGGCGGTCGACTACCTGCTGAAACCGGTTTCTGAAGAGCGTCTTGCACGCTGTGTGGAAAGACTGAAACAACGCGTTACTGCCGCGCCGGATGCCTTGCTTGCACGCTTGCAGCAACTGCTGGCGGAGCAGAACAAATCTGAGTACTTACGCTGGCTGCGTATTCAGGTTGGTCAATCCGTGCGCATGGTGGCGGTGGAGGAGGTGTGCTATTTCCAGTCGGCCGACAAATACACCATGGTGCTTACGCGTGATGCCGAACTGCTGCTGCGTACCCCGCTCAAGGATCTGGTCGCGCAACTTGATCCGGAACAATTCTGGCAGGTGCATCGCAGCACACTGGTAAACGCAAAACAGATTGTTTCGGCACATCACGACCTGATGGGTAAGGTCAACCTCACTTTGCGCGACAGACCGGAAAAAGTTGCGGTGAGCCGCAGCTATGCACATTTGTTCCGTCAGATGTAGAGGTAATGATTTGTCGGGCCGAGTTTATTCAATGAAATCGTTGACGAGGCTGTACCATGGCGTGTCGAATGTCTTGGATAACGAGTTCTGCGTCTCCAGTCGTTTCAGCATATCGTAGTACAAACGTACTGTTTCAACCAGAATCACTGCTTCGCCGCCGCGCGCCTTGCCGCGTTTGGTCTTCTTGTAGATGGAGGGGCGGGAGAGCAGCGGCATCATGCGTTTGACGTCAGACCATAAATCCGGATTCAGGCCGGATTGCCGTGCCAGGATGCGGGCGTCTTTCAGATGTCCCATGCCCTGGTTGTAGGCTGCCAGTGCCATCCATAGCCGGTCGTCCTCGTTCATGCGCAACGGCAATTGTTCCTTGAGCAACTGCAGATAACGTGCTCCGGCGAGGATGCTGGAATGGGCATCCAGGCGGTTCTTCACTTTCATGCGGTCGGCAGTTTTTTCGGTCAACATCATTATTCCGCGAACCCTGGTGTATGAAGTTGCATTGGGGTTCCAGTGCGATTCCTGATAGGCCAGCGCGGCGAGCAACTTCCAGTCGATCCCGGTGAGATCGCCCGCTTCCATGAACCAACGACGGTAACGCGGCAGTACGGTACGTGTCATCGTGATAAAAGCTTCTGCGTTAATTGCATTCAGGCGTTCGTTGTAGCCGTAATAACGGTCCAGCAAATGGCGCAGGGTGTTGTCCTGTTTGATGCGGGTGAAGAATTGCTGCGCCTCGTCAAACAATTGTGCATCGCCGTTGTTTGCAAAAGCCCACGACATCTCGGAGGGCGAGTTGATATCCAGTGCCCTGCCCAGGCCGGGATAGAAGTTGCGTGCGGTAGCGAGTTGTTCCTCGTTTGCCACCGTGCAATCCAGCTTGCCATCGGCAACTTCCTCCAGCAGTTCAACGGCAGAAGTTCCGCGCCGCGACTTCCATCGCAGTTTTCCATGTTCGTGTCGCACAGCACGCAGGGCTATCTCTTGTGGCGAGCCGGCAGCAACAACCAGGTCGCGGTGCTTCAGATTATCGATGTTTCCAGGCGTGGCTCCGTGGCAGATAACTAGCTCATCCAGTGACTGGTAGGGTTTGCTGAAGTGCAGGGCATAGTCATTCGTGCTGCGAGCAGAGGTTGCAAAATGCGCCCTGTGTGCAACCAGAGCCGGCAGCGCCTGATCGATTGGCAGCGGAACAAGTTTTGCCTTGACCTGCAACTGCTGTGCGAACAATTCGACCAGTCGCGTTTCAAAGGCGTTTTCGGTTTCCATATCCTCAGGGGGGACGATGACGATCAATTCCCCCAGACGCCAGTCAGGCAGGGAATCGATAGCTGTGATCTTGATCCAGAGCCAGGCACATAGCGCGAAAAAGACCGCGAGTTGAAGAGGTAACAGACTTCGCATGCGAACATTCTGCCCGAAATTGGGACGTTACTGGTAAAATGCGCGCCCTCGCGCTTTGACAGAAAGTGTTGCGAGGCCGTATTCGGAGAGGTGGCAGCACCAAAGGCAGGCGATTCTCTACGGGCTGCGCCCGTGAGAAGTCGTCACAGTGGTCGACAATACGTGCGCGGAGCGGACGTATTGCGGCGTAAGCTAACATGAGCGAAGCGAATGTTAAGTGCCGAAGGCACGGCTGGAGCCACAACATACGACATGTTGCAGTGAAGGCTAACCTGCTTGCAGGTTAAGTCGTGTAGCGGTGGCTGAAGCCAAATCAGGCGTGGTTGTGGAAGTAGCAAGTGTTATCAGGAGAGGTGGCAGAGTGGTCGAATGTACCTGACTCGAAATCAGGCGTACGGTAACCCCGTACCGAGGGTTCGAATCCCTCCCTCTCCGCCAAATAAAAACCGCCCTTGTGGGCGGTTTTTTATTTGGCGGAATGAAAGTGTGCACGTGAAACGTGCGAATTTGTGTTTGTTATTCAGTGACAAAAAATTGTATGAAAGCCAATGAATACGCCAATCTTGACTAAATCAATGGCTTACCTGCAAGGGCAATTTCTTCCGGGGCTGGTCAACTGCAAGTGGTAAAATTCTGCAGAGTATTTCATCACGAGCACCATGCAACCCTCCTTCGTTCATCTTCGTTTGCATAGCGAGTATTCCATCGCCGACGGTATCGTGCGCCTCGGTGAAGCAGTGGAGATGGCGAAGGCAGACAATATGCCTGCGCTTGCGCTGACCGACCTGTCCAATGTGTTCGGGCTGGTGAAATTCTACAAAAAGGCACGCGGTGCTGGCATCAAGCCCATTGTTGGTTGCGATGTATATGTCAGCAATGATGCCGCATGTGACCAGCCATTCCGGTTATTGTTGCTTTGCCAGTCCCACGCGGGATACCTGCGTTTGTGTGACCTGCTTACCCGTGCCTATCTGGAGAATCAGAACCGGGGATGTCCCGAGATTCGCAAGCATTGGTTGCGCGAGGGGACGGACGGGCTGATTGCATTATCCGGTGCGCATCTCGGTGAAACGGGCGTTACCCTGTTGAACGGCAATATGGACAGTGCAAAAACCGTTGCGCAGGAATACGCCGGATTGTTTCCCGGTCGTTTCTATCTGGAAGTGCAACGTTGTGGCGCGCCTCGTGAGGAATTGCACCTGCGCGATACTGTGAAACTGGCGGCGGAATTGGCTTTGCCGGTGGTTGCAACGCATCCGGTGCAGTTTCTGACAATTGACGACTTCAAGGCGCACGAGGCCCGGGTGTGCATTGCTGAAGGCTATGTGCTGAACGACAAACGCAGACAACGCCGATTCACTGCGCAGCAATATTTCAAGACACAGGAAGAGATGGCGAAGCTGTTCGCTGATCTGCCGGAAGCCATGCAAAACAGCGTAGAGATCGCCAAGCGATGCAATCTTACGCTGAAACTGGGTAAAGCCCATCTGCCCGATTTCGCCACGCCCGATGGCGCTTCACTGGAAGATTTCTTGCGCAGCGAATCGCAACGCGGCCTGCAGGAACGCATGCTGCAGCTCTATCCGGACGAGGCCATACGCGCCGCCAGGATGCCGGAATACGCCGCGCGCCTCGAGTTCGAGATCGAAACCATCATCAATATGGGTTTTCCTGGCTACTTTCTCATCGTGGCCGACTTCATCCGCTGGGCAAAATCTTACCGCGACGAGAACTTTCCCAACGGCGTCCCGGTGGGACCGGGCCGCGGTTCCGGTGCGGGTTCGCTGGTGGCGTACTCGCTGGGCATCACCGACCTCGATCCCTTGCGTTATGAACTGCTGTTCGAACGCTTTCTGAATCCCGAACGCGTATCCATGCCCGACTTCGATGTGGACTTTTGTCAGGATGGGCGCGAGCTGGTGATCCAGTATGTACGTCACAAATATGGCGAGCACTGCGTATCGCAGATCGCCACCTTCGGCACTATGGCTTCCAAGGGCGTAATACGCGACGTGGGGCGTGTGCTCGATTTTCCCTATGGCCTGTGCGACAAGCTCTCCAAACTGGTGCCGGTGGAAGGCGTGAAGCCGGTGTCGCTGAAGAAAGCGCGCGAGATGGAGCCGGAATTCAATGCCATCATCGCTAGCGAAGAGGGCGTGGACGAGTTGATGGAACTGGGCGAACGTCTGGAAGACCTGACGCGCAATGTCGGTATGCATGCGGGCGGTGTGCTGATCGCGCCGGGCAAGCTCAGCGATTTCTGCCCGCTGTATTGTGCCGAGGGTAGCGAGAGTACGGTCAGCCAGTTCGACAAGGACGACGTGGAAGCGGTCGGCCTGGTGAAATTCGACTTCCTTGGCCTGCGCACGCTGACCATCATCGACTGGGCGGTACGCCATGTGCGTATGCTGCCGGAACATGAATCCTTCGACATCAACACTATTCCGTTCGACGACAAGGAAACCTACGACCGTATCTTTAAACCTGCCAACTCTACTGCGGTATTTCAGTTCGAATCGCGCGGCATGAAAGATACGCTGGTGAAGGCGCAGCCGGACTGCATAGACGACCTGATTGCGTTGAATGCGCTCTACCGTCCCGGCCCGATGGACTTCATTCCGGATTACATCAACCGCAAGCACAAACGTGAGCAAGTGATCATCCCGCATCCGCTGCTGGAGAAGGTGGTCGGCAGTACTTACGGCATTATGGTGTACCAGGAGCAGGTGATGCAGGCGGCCCAAGTGGTGGCCGGCTATACGCTGGGTGGCGCCGACATGCTGCGCCGTGCGATGGGCAAGAAGAAGCCCGAAGAGATGGCGAAACAACGCGAGATCTTCGTGGCCGGCGCGGCAAAGAACAATATTGATGAAAAGAAGGCGAACGAGATCTTCGACACCATGGAGAAATTTGCCGGTTACGGCTTCAACAAGTCGCATGCGGCGGCATATTCCGTGGTCGCTTACCAGACTGCTTACCTGAAATGCCATTACCCGGCCGCGTTCATGGCCTCCACACTGACGTCGGAAATGGTCAATACCGACAAGGTGCATTTCTTTCATCAGGATGCGCAGACACAGGGTGTTTCCATCCTGCCGCCTGACATCAACAGTTCACTGTTCCGCTTTACGCCCGTGGATCAGAAAACCATCGCCTATGGTCTGGGTGCGATCAAGGGTACGGGCGAGGGTGCAGTCGAGAACATCGTGGCGGCGCGACAGAAAGGCGGGCCTTTCCGGGACCTGTTCGATTTCTGCCATCGCGTGGATAACCGTATCGTCAACCGGCGCGCCATCGAGGCATTGATCAAGGCGGGCGCATTCGACGGCATCAATGACCATCGCTACCAGTTGCTGGCCTCGCTGGATGCGGCACTGGGCAGTGCTGAGCAAAAAGCGCGCGCGGCTGGACAGAACAGCCTGTTTGGCGATGACGAAAGCGCCGAGCTGCCGGTACAGATGGCGGATGTGCCGCGCTGGAAGGTGAACGAGCAACTGGCGCAGGAAAAGACCGCATTGGGTTTCTACCTGAGTGGTCATCCGTACCAGGAATATGCGGCGGAGTTGTCACATTTCGTCAAAGCCAAGCTGGCGGACATTACGCCTGCCACGGTGCAGCCTGGGGCGAGCGGCAATGGCGGAAACGGCAAGGGACGTCGCGCCGAGATGAAGCTGGTGCTGGCCGGCATGGTCAACGGCGTACGCATTCTGCAGACACGACGCGGGAAAATGGCCGTGGTGACGCTGGACGATGGCAGTGCACAAATGGAGATGACCGTGTTCAGCGACCTGTTCGAAGCCAACCGTACCTGGATACGCGACGACGAATTACTGGTGGTGCAGGGGCGTGCCAGTCTGGATGATTACTCCGGCAACATGCGCATCACCGCCGACGAATTGTTCGACTTTGCCTCAGCCCGTGCGGCATTTGCGAAACGGCTGGATATCCATTGTTCGATGGATGACAGGATACGTGTGCCGCAACTGGCGGAATTGCTCAAACCTTATTGCGGCGGGAAATGTCCGGTACAGATCAATTACAGCAACCTGATCGGCAGCGCGCCGCTACAACTGGGTGAAGACTGGCAGGTTACCCTGCCGGACGAATTGCTAGACGGCTTGCGCGCAGTGTGCGGTGCACAGAACGTGCAAGTCGTTTACAACTAGTCCTTGCCACTGTCCAGGCTTTTTGTCGAAATACGCATGAATTTCATTGAGTTACTCTTTGGGTAGGATGTGATAATCTAGCCTGAAGCAGGGGGTATTTTTCCGGAAACGGTATGAAAGTAACGCGGCGCAACGGGGGTATCAGAATAATTTAACCCTTCGTGAAGAATAATATAAATAAATATGCTGGGTAGAGGGGAGAAGTCCGGGTGGCTGGCAGATGTTTCGGCATTTTGAATGCAAATCTGGATGGCTGCGTGAACACATAGTATGAGAAGCAGACAATACCAATTGATCGATATCGCTACACGCGATGTCACCTGTCTTCCGGCCGAGGCTGCCATCAGCACTGCGGCGCAGATCATGGCGCAGCACCAATTTTCTTCCATAGTGATCATCGACGAAGCTCATCGTCCGACCGGTATAGTCACCGAAAGCAATATCCTGCATGCGATGCGCTCCGGTTCTTCTCCGCAGACCGCTTTGCACACCTGTATGTCTTCCCCGGTCTTTATGCTGCCGGGAGAGACGGATTGTCTGGATGCCTATCAGGCCTGCATACGTGAAGGAATACGCCATCTGGTGCTGGTGGACGAAGACGGTGCCATCAATGGCGTGGTCAGCGAAACGGATTTTCGTCTTCATCTGCATCTCACCGTGCTGGCCGGACGCCGCCAGGTTGCGGCGGTTGCCCGGCATTCAGTCACCAGTCTGCCGGGACACAGCAGTTTGATGCAGGCGCTTAACCTGATGCAGGCGCAGCACGAAACATGCGTCATCGTGGTCGAGAACGTGAAACCGGTCGGTATCGTCACCGAACGGGATGTGGTGCGGTTCTATTCGCGTGAGCCGGAACGGGTGGAGGTTCCACTATTCGAATTGATGACGTCGCCCGTGCTGACCATATCCGGCGAATCCTCGGTCAATGAAGCGGCAAAAAAGATGCTTAAGAAAAAAGTGCGTCATCTCGCCGTGGTCGGTGCGGAAGGAGAGATGATCGGACTGGTCAGCGAACATGACCTGACACAGACCATGGCACTGGGTTTGCTGGACGAAAAATTCGAAGTGGATGAAATATTCCTGCATACCTTTATCGACACCATTCCCGATCTGGTCTGGCTGAAAGACAGGGATGGCGTATACCTGGCATGCAACCGCCGTCTCGAAATGCTGGTGGGAAAACAGAAATCGGAGATCATAGGCAAGACGGATTTCGATTTTGTGGACAAGGAAGTCGCGGAATTTTTCCGAAAAAACGACCAGAAAGTGATCGAGTCGAACAAGTCCTGCATTTACGAGGAATGGCTGGATTTTGCCGATGGATATCGCGGGCTGTTCGAGACCATCAAAGCGCCGATGCATGACAGCCAGGGACGCTTCATCGGCGTACTTGGCGTGGCACGCGATATCACCGAGCGCGAACGCAATGAACGCAGCCTGCAGGAACGCGAAAAGGAATTCCGCACACTGGCGGAAAACATGCCGGACAACCTTATCCGTTATGACCGGGAATGCAGGGTGACCTATGTGAATCCGGCGGTGAAAACGAATCTTGGCGTTGAAGCGCAGCCGGTTTGCGGGAAAACACCTGTTGAAGCGTTTCCGGGCAAGGCTGACGTGGAAGCCTACCAGCGGATGCTTTCAAATGTCATTGAGACCGGGGAGACCTCGGCGCTGGAAACTTCGGTGCCTCATCCGGATGGCGGGATGCACATCCACCATATCATTTTTGTCGCCGAACGTGATATTGACGGCAACATATCCGGGGCGCTGGCCATTGGTCGCGACATCACCGAGCGCAAGAATCGTGAGTGGCAACTGAGCCAACTGAACTTTGCACTGGATCGCATCGGAGAAGCGATGTATGTGATGGACAGCGACGGACGGTTTCTATACGTGAACGAAGAAGTGTGCCGGGAATTGGGTTACAACCGCGAAGCGTTGCTTGGCGGCATGACGGCGAAGGATATTGTGCCGGGCTGGTCACAGGATAAATGGATCAGGCGCTGGCAATACCTTGAGATGCAGGGGACGGCTACCTTTGAAACCCGGCACCGGACCCGGGATGGTGACATCCTTCCGGTCGAGATCAACGCCAATTATTTTGAATATGAAGGCCGCGGCTTCAATATGTCGCTGGTACGCAACATCAGCGAACGCAAACGGGTACATGCGCAACTGGAGGATTACCGCCGCCGTCTGGAAGGCCTAGTTGCGGAAGAGTCCACCAAATTCCGGGCGCTGGTAGAGCAGTCCATGGTGGGTATCTACATCATCCAGGATGGTCTGTTCCGTTATGCCAATCCGGGACTGCTCAAAATGTTCGGTTACGACTCGGCCGACGAATTCGTGGATGCGATCTTTGTGTCGGAACTTGTCAGTGAAACAGACAGGGCGCGTGTCGAAGATAACATCAGGAAAAGGGTTAGCGGTGATATTGACTCGCTACGTTACAGTTTCAGCGCATACAAGCGCGATGGTACGACGATCGTAGTCGATGCCCACGGCCGAAGGATAGATTACCAGGGGCGTCCCGCCATTATCGGGACACTGATGGATATCACCGAGATGCGGCGCAGCAAGGAAGAACTCGACCGCCTGGTTGCGGAACAATCTGCCAGGCTGCGCCAGAGCGAGGAATTGTTACGCACCCTGCTCGAGGCGATTCCCGATGCAATCCTGTTCAAAGACAGCGAGGGGCGCTGGCTGGAATCCAATTCCGCCATGCGAAATGCTTTCGGTCTGGACGCGCAGACCAGCCGGGGCAGGAACGACGTGGAATTGGCAGCGCTTGCCGATCCGCAATATAAGGCAGCGTTGCTGCAATGCGTAGAGACGGACAGACTGGCCTGGCAGGCAGGAAACACTTCACGCGTGGAAGAAGTGATGCAGATTCCTGGGGTGGGCAAAGTAACCTTTGATGTTATCAAGGTGCCGCTTTTTCATGAGGACGGTAATCGCAAGGGATTGGTCATCGTCGGGCGCGACGTCACCGAACTCAAACGTGCCGAAGAAGCGCAACGTTCGAGCCTCAACCAGTACAGCGAGCTCGTGCAGCGGATTCCGGTCGGGGTATACAAATACCGCATGCGTCCGGACGGAAGTACCGTATTCGATTATGTCAGCCCGCGCTGGTGCGAATTGCTCGACGTGACAGAGGCTGAAGTCAGACAGAATTCACAAGCGCAAATGCCGCGCATTCATCCGGATGAAAAGGAACATTTTTCCCGTTTGAGTGAAACAGCCCGAAACACCATGAGCACTTTCAAGTGGGAAGGGCGGGTATTGAGGAAGAATGGCGAGGTGCGCTGGTTGCATATCGAATCGCAGCCCACCTTGCTGGAGAACGGCGATATCCTGTGGGACGGTATCCAGTATGACGTCACCGACCGCCGCTTGGCGGAAGATGCGCTGCGCATTACTGCCAGTGTATTCGATAACAGCCAGGAAGCCATTGTCATCACCGATGCAAACAATACGATCATTAATGTTAATCCCGCATTCAGTCTCATCACCGGATACCGGCGTGACGAGGTGCTGGGCAGGAATCCGAGTTTTCTGAGTTCCGGCCGCCATGACAAGGCGTTTTATGCGGAAATGTGGAAAACGCTGCTGGAAAAGAAAGTCTGGCGCGGAGAAGTTTGGAACCGGCGCAAGAACGGCGAAGTATATGCGGAGTTGCTTTCAATCTCGGCCATTTGCGACGAGACGGAAAAAATCCAACGCTATGTCGGCGTATTTTCGGATATCACCTACTTCAAGAACCATGAGGCCGAGCTGAGCATGGTGGCCAATTACGATGCGCTCACCGGCGTTCCTAACCGGCGACTGCTGGCCGATCGGCTGAAGCAAGCTGTGGCACTTGCGCAACGCGGCGGCAGGATGCTGGCTGTCTGTTATCTGGATCTTGACGGTTTCAAGGAAGTAAACGATTTGCATGGTCATGAAGCTGGAGACCGCCTGCTTGTAGATGTTGCACACCGTTTGCAGGAAGTGTTGCGTGCGGGAGATACGCTGGCGCGTCTGGGTGGGGACGAATTCGTCGTACTGTTCAGCGATCTGGCAGAAGAGGCCGAATGCTTCCAGGTGCTGGACCGTATCATGCAGGCTATTGCTGCCCCCATGCAACTTGCCGGTCAACGGGTTAACGTATCGGCCAGCATCGGAGTGACCTTCTATCCATCGGATAACGAGGATGGAGATACCCTGCTGCGGCATGCCGATCAGGCGATGTATATTGCCAAGCAGACCGGCAAAAACCGATATCACATCTACGATGCCATCCACGACCAGCGAGTGCGCTCCTTGTATGAAACACGAAGACGCATTCTGCAGGGGCTGGAGAACGGCGAATTCGAACTGTATTACCAGCCAAAACTGGAATTGTCTTCAAACAGGGTTGTCGGTGTGGAAGCATTGATCCGGTGGAATCATCCCGAGGGCGGTTTGCTGATTCCGGCCGACTTCCTGCCCCTTATCGAAAACTCGGACATTGAGGTCAGGCTGGGCAAATGGGTGATCAGCGAGGCACTCGCGCAGCTTCATGCCTGGGAGCAGGAGGGTGTGACGATGGAAATCAGCGTCAATATTTCCGCGCGGCATTTGCAATCGCCGGATTTTGTGGCCGAACTGAAACAAACGCTGGAACAATATCCGAAACTGGCACACGGCAGGTTGCAGATCGAAGTGCTGGAAACTGCGGCGCTGGGAGATATGGGGCAATCATTCGAAATCGTCAAGGCATGCCGTGAACTGGGCGTCAGCTTTGCGCTGGATGATTTCGGTACAGGTTATTCTTCCCTGGTGTATCTGCGCAAACTGGGAGCCGACACGCTCAAGATCGACCAGTCCTTCGTGCAGAACATGGCCTCCAACGAAGGCGATCATGCCATTGTGGAAGGCGTGATCGCGCTGGCCAGGACTTTCAACCGCAAGACCGTGGCCGAGGGAATGGAAGACCCTGAGCTCGTTCAAACTCTTGCGGATATGGGGTGTGGCTATGGCCAAGGCTTCGGCATTGCCTATCCGATGTCCAGGGAAGATTTTCTGAAATGGTACAGAAAGCGCCTGAAGAAGTGATCCCGTCAAACGGTACTTATACGGTACCGGGAGTATTGCAGCACTTCCATTCTTGAACAGTCTCCGACCACGGGAGTAGAATCACCCGTCTGCCTGTTGGATACACATTAAACATTAAGAGGTGCAAGTAACGCCAGATGGACTTTGTTAGTGAATTGCCACTTGAGGTGGTTGGCTGGCTGGTCCAGTTCTGGATTGCGCTCGGTGTTGCCGGGTTGCTTCTGCAACGCACGCCGCAGTTGATCAATAACCTCATCTTTCCGCTCAGTGCCTTGATCTCGTTGATCCTGGCGGGTGCGGGATTGTGGGCGCTCGGCACGGTTCCCGCTGCAGCAGTGTTACCTCTTGGCCTGCCTGGCTTGCCTTTTCATCTGCGTCTTGATGCGCTTTCCGCATTTTTCCTGATCCTGCTCGGCGGCGCTTCCCTGGGTGTATCCCTGTTCAGCGCCGGCTATTTCAGGAACATGGCAGGTGGTGTGCTCGGCCTGCTCTGCCTCGAATATCACCTGTTCCTGGCCGGCATGGCGCTGGTGCTGCTCGCGGACGATGCCTACATGTTCATGGTGGCGTGGGAGACCATGGCGCTGTCTTCCTATTTTCTGGTGACCACCGATCACAACATTTCCGAGATTCGCAAGGCAGGTTTTCTTTATCTGCTGATCGCGCATGTCGGCGCCATCGCTATCCTGCTTTGCTTCGGTGTAATGCAAGGCGGCAAAGGCATTGCTGGCTATACCTTTGATGCCATGCGTCACGCGCATCTATCTGCCTTCTGGTCATCTTCGGCATTCCTGCTGGCCCTGTTTGGCTTTGGTGCAAAAGCCGGCGTGTTGCCGCTGCATGCCTGGTTACCCGAGGCACATCCCGCTGCACCTTCGCCGGTATCGGCGTTGATGAGTGGTGTAATGCTCAAGACCGCGATCTACGGCATCCTGCGCGTGACCTTCGATCTGTTGGGTACACCACTCTGGTGGTGGGGTGTGCTGGCATTGAGTCTGGGATTGCTTACAGCGGTGTTTGGCGTGATGTTCGCTGCAGTGCAGGGCGATATGAAACGGTTGCTGGCCTATTCTTCGATTGAGAATATCGGCCTGTTACTGGTGGGCATCGGGTTGACCATCATCTTCCATGCCTTTGGCAAGCATGCACTGGCAGCGCTGGCACTCACTGCGACGCTGTATCACAGCCTGAACCATGCGATGTTCAAGAGCCTGCTGTTCACTGGCACCGGCGCCATCCTGCATGCGACCGGCGAGCGCAACATGGGACGCCTGGGCGGGCTGATCCGCCGCATGCCCTGGGCAGCGGTATTGATGCTGATCGGTGTGCTGGCCATCGCCGGGCTGCCACCGCTCAACGGCTTCGTATCAGAATGGCTGCTACTGCAGGCATTTCTGCTGTCGCCGGGATTGCCGAATACCTATATCAACATGCTGGTGCCGGTGGCTGCCGCGGTGATCGCACTGGCGGCGGCGCTGGCCGCCTACGTCATGGTGAAGTTCTACGGTGTGATCTTTCTCGGTCAGCCACGCGAAAAAATGCTGGAGCAGGCGCATGATGCGGGCATATGGAAACGCATCGGCATGGGCTGGCTGGCACTTGGTTGTGTCGTGCTGGGGCTGGCGCCCGTGTTCGTGGTACACCAGATCGATTTCGTATCGAAGTCGCTGATTGGCTCCAGTCTGGGCAATGCTGCCGCCAACTGGGTGTTTCTTGCGCCGGTGGATACTGAGCGCGCCAGCTACAGCCCGCTGTATTTTCTGCTTGCGGTGCTGGCGGTGATGCTGCTGACCTCGATACTGGTACGGCGTCTTTACCATGGCCGCCTGCGCCGTGGCGCGCCCTGGGATTGCGGTTTCCCGGCACAGAATGCGCGCATGCAGGATACGGCAGAAGGTTTCGGCCAGCCGATCCGGCGCATTTTCGAACCGTTCTTCAAGATCGAGCGCGAAGTACCGAGTCCGTTCGACAGCCAGCCGCGCTACCACGGCCAGAGCGATGACCGTCTGTGGTACATCCTGTACCAGCCGATCAGGCGCCTTGCCGAAAAACTGTCGTCCATGTCGTCGTTACTGCAGCATGGGCGTATCCATCTGTACCTGACCTATACGTTCGTCACGCTGGTCGTGCTACTGGTGTTTGTGTGATGGAAAAATACGAATTGATTTTTGCCATCCTGTTCCAGCTTGGGCAACTGCTCCTGGTGGTGGTGTTCGCCCCGCTGTTGACGGGTTGGGTCAACCAGTGCCAGGCATGGTTGCAGAACCGTTCCGGTGCGGGCGTGCTGCAGCCATATCGTGAATTGCGCAAACTGTTCAGCAAGGATGCAGTGATTGCGCACAATGCATCGTGGTTGTTCCTCGTTACGCCTTATATCGTATTTGGTTGCATGTGGCTGGCGGCGGCCATCATTCCGATCATCGCAGTGGACCTGCCGTTCTCGCAGGCGGCCGACGTGATCGCACTGGTTGGTGTATTCGCCGTGGCGCGTGTGTTCATTTCGCTGGCCGCGATGGACATCGGCACCGCGTTCGGCTCGCTCGGAGCACGACGCGAGATGCTGGTGTCATTCCTGGCCGAACCGGCATTGCTCATGGTGTTCTTCACCGCCTCCATGATCAGTCACTCCACCCAGTTGCCAAGCATCGTCGATACGCTGGCGCATCGCCAGTTTGTACTTTACCCAAGCCTGGCTTTTGCCGCACTGGCGTTCGTGATCGTAATGCTGGCTGAGAATGCGCGCATCCCGGTGGACAACCCCAGCACCCATCTCGAGTTGACCATGATCCACGAGGCAATGATCCTGGAATATTCGGCGCGCCACCTGGCGCTGATCGAATGGGCCAGCAGCCTGAAACTGTTTGCCTACATCACCATCGGCATCGCCCTGTTCCTGCCGCACGGCATTGCCGAAGTGGGCAACTGGGCGGGACTGCCGCTGGCCATAGCTGCGCTGCTGCTCAAGCTGATGCTGGCGGGCGCGGCGCTGGCCGTGTTCGAGATTGTGTCGGCCAAGGTGCGTATTTTCCGTGCGCCAGAATTTTTGGGAACCGCTTTCCTGCTGGCGGTGCTGGGCCTGTTGATCCATTTCCTGCTCGGGACGTAAACCGTGCATATTCCGTTCTCTCTCCAACTCATCAATCTGCTGGCCGCATTACTGCTGCTGATCGCATTTGCGATGCTGGCGCAGCGCCGCATCCTGTCGCTGATCAACCTGTTCGCATGGCAGGGCGTACTGCTGGCACTCAGCACATCTTTCGTTGCCTACTCAACCGGGCAATACCATCTTTATTACTCGGCCGGGATGACGCTGCTGCTCAAGGTGCTGCTGCTGCCCTGGCTGTTGCATCGCCTGATACGCAAATTGAACGTGCGCTGGGATGTGGAGACGCTGATCAATATTCCTACCACCATGCTGTTCGGCATTTCACTGGTGATTTTCTCCTTCAACCTGGCTGCGCCAATTTCGCAATTGGCGGAAGGTGTAACGCGCAGTCTGATCGGCATTGCGCTGGCCAGCGTGTTGCTGTCGCTGCTGATGATGCTGACAAGGCGCAAGGCCGTCACACAGGTGGTCGCTTTCCTTTCGCTGGAAAACGGCTTGTTCTTCGCCGCGACCAGCGCTACGCAAGGTATGCCGCTGGTGGTGGAACTGGGCATTGCGCTGGACGTGCTGGTGGCGACATTCATCTTCGGTATCTTCTTCTTCCAGATCCGCGAAACGTTCGACAGTCTGGATATCAGCCATATGGAGAAGCTCAAGGATGATTGACCTGCAGCTCCTGGCGCTGTTGCTCACCCCCCTGCTGGGCGGCGGTCTGCTGGCCGTGTTCGGTGCACGCAAATGGGCGGCGGAACTCAATTCGCTGATGAGTTTTTTCACGTTTGCTGCTTCAGTGGCACTGACTGTGCGTGTGATCGAATCGGGACCGCAGGTCGCGTTCAACGAAGAGTTCTTCATCGATTCGTTCAACGTGTTCCTGGTTGCGCTCACTGCTTTTGTCGCGTTCACCACCTCGCTGTTTTCGCGCCCCTACATGCGCGTCGAACAGCATCACGGCAAGCTCACCACCGGCATGCTGCATCTTTATTACAGCATGTACCAGATGTTCACCTTCGCCATGCTGGTCTCGCTCACCACCAACAACATGGGCATCGTGTGGGTGTCGATGGAAGCGGCTACGCTGACCACTGTGTTGCTGGTGTCGCTGTACCGCACGCCGGCCAGCCTGGAAGCGGCATGGAAATATTTCATCCTGTGCGGTGTCGGTATCGCGCTGGCGCTGTTCGGCACCATCCTGTTGTATTTCGCCGCCGAACGTGTGCTGGGCGAGGGCGGCACCGCGTTGTTGTGGACGCACCTCAACGAGGTCAAGGGTGATCTCGAGCCCACCGTGCTCAAACTGGCGTTCATCTTCCTGCTGGTCGGCTATGGCACCAAGGTTGGCCTCGTGCCGCTGCATAGCTGGCTGCCGGATGCGCATGCGGAAGGTCCGACGCCGGTGTCCGCCGTGCTGTCCGGACTGCTGCTCAATGTCGCGCTGTGCGCCGTGGTGCGCAGCAAGGTACTGGTGGACGGCTCACTCGGCAATCACTTTGCGGGATTCCTGATGATGGGCTTCGGCCTGCTCTCGGTGGTTGTGGCCGCGTTCTCCCTGTTCCGGCAGAAGGACATCAAGCGCATGTTCGCCTACTCCTCCATCGAACACATGGGCCTGATCACCTTCGCTTTCGGCATGGGCGGGCCGGTCGCAACTTTCGCGGGCATGCTGCACATGACCGTGCACTCGCTGACCAAGTCGGCCATTTTCTTCGCGGTCGGCCACGCGGTACAAAAATCCGGCACGCAGGTGATGGAGAACATCCGAGGTATGCTGCAGACCAGTCCGACCGTGGGCTGGGGGTTGACACTGGGCACGTTCGCCATTCTCGGCATGCCACCGTTCGGCGTGTTCGCGAGCGAGTTCCTCATCATTACCACTGCCATGCACCATTATCCGTGGACCACACCCATCCTGCTGATTGCACTGGGCGTCGCTTTCGCTGCCATCTTCGGCAAGATACAGCCTATGGTGTTCGGCGAAACCAGTGCAAAACGGCTGCCGCATCCGCCCGCGCTTATCCCGGTATTCGTCCACCTGCTGCTGGTGTTGATACTCGGTTTGTATATCCCGCCTTACCTGGCCGAATGGTATCGCCAGGCATCTGCCCTGTTAGGATAAAACGATGCCGATCAAACATGCCAACCTCAAACTGATCCGAATGACCAATGCCATCCCGGTATGGACAGGAGAGATTGCGCCCGCTGACCTGTATGAAATCTGCCAGCAAGTGCACGATGGCGGAGGCAGACTGGTGGCGTTATGGGGCAGCGATGCGCGTCAGCAGAAAAATAAATTTGAACTGCACGTAGTGTTGATCAATGAAACCGGCATGGTTTGCCTGAACGTGCCCTTGGCGGCGGAGCAACCCACGTATCCGGACATCAGCCGCATTTTCCCGGCGGCCAGCCGCATGCAGCGCGCGGCTTACGACCTGCTCGGCATCTACGCGCAGGAAGGACAGGATCACCGCAAATGGCTGCGGCACGGCGCGTGGCAAAGCGGCAGCTTTCCGTTGCGCAAGGATTTCGATGCGGCAGCCAGCCTCGCGAACGACCCGGAGGATTATCCTTTCGTGCAAGTGAAAGGGCAGGGTGTACACGAGATCCCGGTCGGTCCGGTGCATGCCGGCATTATCGAACCTGGACACTTCCGTTTTTCAGTCATCGGCGAACGCGTGCTGCGTCTGGAAGAACACTTGGGCTATGTGCACAAGGGCATCGAAAAACGTTTCGAAAGTCTGGACCTGCAACAGGGGGCGAAACTGGCCGGGCGTGTGAGTGGCGACAGCACCGTGGCCTATGCCTGGGCTTATGCGATGGCGGCGGAAAGCATCGCCGGTGTGACGCCATCCAGCCGCGCATTGTGGATGCGCGCGCTGCTGCTGGAACGCGAACGCATCGCCAACCACCTCGGCGACCTCGGCTATCTGGGCAACGACGTTGCGCTGTCGTTCGGCTTTGCCCAGTTCTGGATACTCAAGGAACAAGTACTGCGCAACAATGCCGCACTGTTCGGCCACCGCTACCTGATGGACAAAATCGTGCCGGGTGGCATCGATGCCAGCCTCAATATTGAAGGCAAGCGCATCATTGAAGAGGAATGCGACATGCTGGAAAAGCAGGTGCGCATCCTGCGCGGCATCTACGACGAACATGCGGGCGTGCAGGATCGTTTTATTGGTGCCGGCGTCGTTACGCCGAAGCTGGCTGCACAACTCGGCCTGTGCGGACTCGCCGGGCGGGCGAGTGCCCAGACCTGGGATGCGCGCGTGCAGTTCGCCTGCACGCCATACGACAAACTGGACGTGCAGATGGCGACTTACCGCAACGGCGATGTTGCATCGCGCGTCATCGTGCGTTTCGGAGAATTGTTCGAATCATTGCGCCTGCAGCGCGACATCCTGGTCAACCTGATCCAGGACCTGCGCAAGGAGTTCAAAGCTCCGGACATGCGGGTCGTGGTGGCCACGGTCGGCTTTGGCGGCATGGACATGGAGCCCGGGCACTTCATGACGTGGGAGGCCCAGATGGCTGTCGGCGATCCG
>JBNLBY010000022.1:0-31163 GCA_050303535.1 Sideroxydans sp.
TGCCCGCCATCACGCAGGCCATGCAAGGCGGTCAAGGCCGCTAACGGCACCGCTGCTGCTTCCTCGAACGATAGATTGGTCGGCTTCAAAACCAGGTGATCTTCGTGGGCACACTTGTATTCGGCAAAACCGCCGAATTTATCTTCGCCCATATCCCCGAATACCTCGTCACCCGGTTGAAACTGGGTGACATTCTTGCCCACTGCCTCAACCTTTCCGGCGATGTCGGCACCGAGTATCTGGAATCTGGTCGGCCTCAGCAGCCCAAGATACAGACGCACCAGGAACGGCTTGGCCCGCATCAGGCGCCAGTCAGCGGCATTCACGGATGCCGCATGGATTTTCACCAGAACTTCGTTATCTCCAGGGACAGGCTTATCCACCTCCTTGAGTTGGAGCACATCTGCCGATCCATATTGGGTATAAACGATTGCTTTCATGGTGATTTTGAATTCTTCATGGACACTATGATTGTTGTCTGTATTTCCAAGATGCTGAAGTTGATTTTATGTTTAGTCATACTACCGAATCCTGGAAATAATTGCGATGCTGACCCTTTAAACTGATTGGTACATCAAAGTAATTTTTGCTGCTAGGTCAGCAGAGATTGTAAAGCCGGGGGCCACAATATGTGTCAGTGCGACAAATGGCTTGCTCTTTTCTTTCGCAATCATTCCAACCTCTTCTTCAATGTCATTCACAAAGACGATGCTGGTGCCAATTCCCATATCGATTGCCTCCTTAATGAGCGTGCTACTCACATCTGCCGATATTTTTCCGTTATCGCCTTTGCTTGCCTGATGATCTTTGTCGTAAATGGCTATGTATGGGATTCTGAATTTGTTTAGGAGCTGGCAATAAAGCGGAATGTTGTCCTTTGAGCCGCAGTCGATAAGCGTATGATCGAATCGAAAAACACCGAGCTGTTTGGCCAATAAAGGAATCAGGGTCTTTTCTGTGGGACCTTCAACCAGCAGTACCCGCTTTGCGAAAAAAAGCTCACTTCTGTCTGGGTTAATCCAGTAGGAAAGGTTGAAGTCTTTCTTTTTGTCACCCATAAAAATGTCGTCAGTACATTGACAAACTTGAGTGCCGACTACATCTGAATCTTTTTTAACGATACATATAGACTTGTAGCGCTCGACATCGATCAGCGCGCTTGCATGGGTGCACATGATCACCTGATTCTTAGATTCAGATAGGGATACAAGTGAATCGAATAGCGCGCGCTGTGCTTGTGGGTGAAGGTAAAGTTCTGGCTCTTCGAGAATAAAATATGTGGACGCAGAAGCCGTTCGCGTCGCTGTTTGCTCCGGCGCGGCCTTCGTACGCTCAGCTTTTAAATTATCAGAGATGACTTTGATTAGTGCGAATGTGAGAGCGCGTTGAAGCCCGTGCCCCTTTCGTCGAATATCTGTCCTTACGCCGTCATTGATCCAGACTTGCGTATTGGCCCTGAAGACGTCGTCGATATTGGGCGGAATAACTTCAACATCGATCTCTGCTCCCCATGCATTTAGTTCTTTACTGAGCGCCTTTTCAAATTTGATTAGCTCTTCAGGTCGGTGGGGATTGTCTTCGCCGTCGTCATTCAGTCGATTGAGCGTACTAAACAATGAAGAAAGCTTGGCTTTCGTGTCCTTCCAGTCTGGGTTGTTGGCAGACATCGACTCGATAATGGTGGAATATAGCTTTCCAAATGCGCTTGCTTCCTTGGAAGAGAAGTCGTCTGTGGCATCTTTGACTGCTGGGATGAAATAGATATCTCCAAAAATGCCTTTTGCAACTGATTTCAAACCGAGAAAATTTGTTTCCTCGATTTCGAAATTGAATGAGATGGCCCCATGGTTTTGCTCAATATACTTCGCCTGAGCATCTATAATATCTTGCTTTGTTAGCCTTCCGGTGGTGGGAAGGAAGGAGTGGAATGGATAGCTTTCTGCTACATCTCGCTTCGATAGAGCTGAAGCGTTCGCTTCACGTAGCCACTCATCAACGGGGTTTTGAATGTAACCGCGATATTCAAAGCTGCCCCCAATATATGCGAATTTGCAAACCTTTATCGATCCGTCTGCTGTAATGTATTTTTTGAAGGTCGTTTTATCTGTTTGATCGAGATCACAAAATGTGATTTCAACGAACAGTTCTTGTGCGCCTTTATTGAAATCCAAGTCTTGTGGCTTGATCTCTCCAAAAAAGAAGAGCAAGGCAGAAAGTACGTTCGATTTGCCGTGATTGTTCTGGCCGATGAAGATTATTAGATCTTGGAAAACGATTTCTAGATGCTTAATCGAACGCCAATTGGAAATGGTAATGGATTCAATTTTCATAGATGGTCCTCACAACGCCCGAATAACCGGGTCAGCATCGCATTTGTTTTGAGCGTGCAAAGTGAGGCCAAGTTACCTGGCCTGTGCAAGGAATATTCAGTGAGACCTGCAATCAAGTGCTCCCCCTTTGTCGAACAAGTGCTGCTGGCAATGCTTCCCGTCGCTGCGGGATTCTCGTCTTGCGCCAGCTCCTATTCTGGGGATTCCGCCTTAAGCCTCTCACCGTTCATGCGGTGTGATGTGCGTGGGGCGGAGTTGCAAGTGTGACGGACTGTGGGGGATGAAGTGGGTTATGTCAACTGTACTGAAGGGTGGGGTGGTGCATTGTTAACCGAACAGGTCATCCAGCGGGTTTTTCCCGGCGGGTGCGGCTCCTGAAACTTTTTTGACCGTGAATTCTTCTTCAATGTTGTCGCGGTAGTAGCTCCAGGCTGCGCCGGAGGTGCTGAGCCGGTGCCAGATGCCTTCGCCGACGCCGCTGTATTGCAGCGTGTCGCCATTGTCGAGCTGGACTTGCAGGATACGCTCCCGCGAATCGTAGCCGATGGCGCGCAGCTTGCCGGAGTTGGTTTTTTTCATTTCCATGGTTTTACCTTGTTGTTTCGCCGGGCGGTTATTCAAACGGCATCGACAGGCCGACTCCGATGGTGCGGTGCCGCTGGTTATAGTCGATCAGGCTTTCGCCATAGCCGTCAAAGAGTTGCAGGTGAAGGTCGGTATTTTGAAGTTCCATGCCCAGTATTTTCGGCGCCGGGATTGAAAAATCCAGTTGGAGCGAATGTCGTTTGATGAGTGCGCACAGGATGAATTGCTCGTGGTAATAGCGCGCTTCCAGATCGCCTCTCCCCAGATAATGCAGGATGTCCGGGTTGTCGTCTTCCAGAAATGTTCCTGCACCGAGCCTTTTCCACCAGCGCGGAAGCAGGGTCAGTCTCCCATTTTCGCCGAAATCGCGTTCCAGCCCGGCCTGGATGTAAATCCTGTTCCAGCTCCGTGAGCGGGGCAGGGCCTGTCCGTTTGACTGATGCACGATGCCGACATTCAGGAGACTTGAGTTCATTCCGGGGGTGCGCAACGGATGTTCCGGATGGTATGAATAGATGAGTTCGGGTTCGTAGTTGTTTTCCCGGAACGGTGTGGAATGCGCTGTATCGTAAATCTGCCAGAATGATAGCTGTGTGTAGCCAAACCACAGGCTGTGTCTGTGCTGACCCAGCAGGTGGCCTTTTATGCTGACCTGGAATTTCATTTCCTTGTTGTCCAGCGAATACGATGCAGGCACCTGGTTGTTGGGGTTGGGGCTGGTCGGTGTGTTGTTGGGCTGGGATGAATGGGAGTAGAACAGGAAGTAGTTTTGCTTATAAACCCGGATGAGTTCATTCGAGGCAGTCCATTCTTCGGCCAGCGGACGGTTGCGTGTCGCGCGGTCATTGGCGGCAGTCTTGTCGAGCAGGGTTTGTGCGGCCCGGTTGTAACAGTCGATGGTCTGCTCGCTGTCCACCTTGCCTTGCATGTCGAGACAGGTTTGCAATTGATCGGTGTCGCTGGCTGCCAGTGCATTACATGACAGGAAGAGCGGAAGAAGAAACACGATACAACGCATCGGGTTATTCATGTGTTTCTTCGCTGATTCGGTAAGGGTCGCGGTCAAGTGATTCTCCTTTGGAGAAGATTGTCCTGCATGCGCTGCGAGTGGTTAACAGACTGTCAGGACTGTAGGGGAGCGGGTGGATAGTGTCAATGATGGCGTATGGGATATGACAGCGAGTTGTTTTTCGGTGCGTGCTGTTAAACTTGGCGTAAATGGAATTTTCAAGTTGCAGTTTTCCCAAACAATGAGGGTGCAAAAATGAAAAAAGAATTCTGGCTGGAGCGCTGGGAGCGCTCGGAGATCGGTTTTCACCAGGACGAGATCAATCCGTTTCTGCTTCGCTACTGGCCGGAGCTGAATCATTCAGGCGAAGGCGAGGTGTTTGTGCCGTTGTGCGGCAAGAGCCTGGATATGGTGTGGCTGCACCAGCAGGGGTGCACGGTGCTGGGGGTGGAGCTGAGTGCGATTGCGGTGCAGGATTTTTTCAGGGAGAGCGGTCATGCGCCGGCGCATGCGAAGCGCGGCAACTTCGAGAGCTGCGAGGCGGACGGTATTCGTATCCTGTGCGGCGATTTTTTCGATTTGACCAGGGAAGACCTGGCAAAGGTGAACGCGGTGTACGACCGTGCCTCGCTGGTGGCGTTGCCACCGGATATGCGCGAACGTTATGCGCGCCATCTGGTGAATATCCTGCCGCCAGCGACTCGGATTCTGCTGATCACGTTCGATTACCCGCAGGCGGAGATGGACGGACCACCGTTTTCAGTGTCGGTGAAGGAGGTGGAGGCACTGTATGGCCAGTATGCGGAAGTACGTCTGTTGGCGCAGCAGGATGCTCTGGCTCAAAATCCTCGCTTTGAGCAGCGCGGCGTGAGCCGGATGGATGAGAATATATTTCTGCTGACTTTGCGCTAAATAATGCTGTGTGCTGGTTCGAATCCATTTCGGGCTGCTGGTTATATTTTCCGCCTGTGCGTGAGGAATCGTTCCATAATCTTGTGGCATATTTCAGGGCGGTTTGCGCCAGCTTGGGTGTGCCCTTATAAATGACTACCCTGTTGCGGCCTTTGCGCTTGGCTTCGTAGAGTGCCTTGTCGGCACGGCTGAGCAGCATGTCAATGTTGGTGTCCGAATCGTCGAAAGATGCGATGCCCACTGAAACAGTAAAGTGGACGGGTGGCAATCCATTTTCAACGGGTATCGTGGTGGCTGCGATTGTTGTACGCAGACGTTCGGTAATTTCGCTGGCCTGGACGTCGGTGGTTTGCGGCAGCAGAATCGCAAATTCCTCTCCCCCTATGCGTCCCATTACATCGGTTTCGCGCAATGCCTGACGGCATATTTCGGCAAGTTTGATCAATACCTTGTCACCAACTTCGTGGCCACAGGTGTCGTTGATGGTTTTGAAGTGGTCAAGGTCCAGCATGGCAAGTGCCAGGGGGCTGTGGTAGCGCCGAACCCGGGTCAATTCCTGTGTAGCCTGTTCCAGAAAATGGCGGCGATTGGAAAGGCTGGTGAGGAAATCCGTACGGGCTTCGTGCTCAAGACGTTGTCCCAATTGCTTGCGCTCGGTGATGTCCTGTACCTGCTGGATGATCTGCCGCTGTGCGCCTGTTGTTCCGCGCGATATGGAGACCGTGTTTTGTACCCAGACGACCCTGCCATCCTTATGCAAATAGCGCTTTTCAATTTCATATGACCGGATTTCGCCCGTTTCCATCTGTTTGATCAGGGCGAGATCCTTCGCAATATCATCCGGGTGGGTAATCGTTTCAATAGAGAGATTGAGCAGTTCTTCCTGCCTGTATCCAACAATGTCGCAAAAGGCATGGTTTACCTGAGTAAATTTGCCTTTGGGTGAGACGAGGGCCATGCCGATCGCCGCATGCTCCAGCGCATTGCGCAAGTGGTTTTCGCTCTTCAGGAGTGCTTCTTCTGCTCGCCGTTGCCGCTTTCCGATCATGATCAGCAACAAGCTGAAAAGCACCAGCGCAATGCCGTATTGCCATACATGTTTCCACCACTCGGCGAGATAGTCGTCTTCAGCAAGACCGGCGAACACAAACAGCGGCAGATTGCCCACTTGTCTGTAGCTTTCCAGGCGATTGACATCATCCAGTGCTGATTTTGTGTGGTAGGTGGCACCGGGAATTCCATTTTTGATAAAAAGACTTGCATCCAGACTGGATATTTTGCCTATCTCTTTTTCGCTCGGGGGATAGCGTGCAGCAAGGCTCAGCGATTTGTCATAAAGGGCGACCATGCCATACTTTCCCAGGTTGAGGGAGTGGTAGAAACGCTGGAAGTATTTCATATCCAGTGATGCCTGAACTATTCCGGCAAAGCTGCCATCCTCGTAGTTGATCCTTCGCGACAGAACCAGAGTCAAATCGCCAGTGACGGGCGAAATGTCTGTAGCGGGAACCACCGATTTGGCAGCAATATCTTTTTTCAGTCGCTGGAAATATTGGCGATTGGCAAGCGTAATCCCGGGAAGGACGTCAAGCGAACTCTGAATATATTCACCTTGGCTGTTGATCAGATGGAGCATGCCTAGTTCCGGCACTTTTTCCAGGTCGGATTTGAGCAATGCGTGAATCTTTCCGGTATTTAAGTTTTCCGGCCTGCGCGTCAGCCGCATGCCTTTCGGGTCTACGTGCAGTTCCACATCGCGCAGTATCAGGTTTACTTGCTGCATGATTGCCAGGGCATGCTCTTCCAGCACGCGTGAGAGTGTTTCCACCTCGGATCTGGCCTGCTCTTCGGCTTTCTGGTATTCATTGGCGAGGCTGAACAATAGCAGGATCGTGACTCCTGCCAGCCCGGCCAGACTGGACAGTCTCGTCCAACCATGTGAATGGGAAGCTTTTATCATTCTGGCATCGCAATTGTTACAGGGCGGGGTGCGTAATGCGCAGATTTATCCGGCCTGTTCAAAAACAGTTTGGCGAGTTTCGTGGTCATATGTATCCCCTGCGGAACATGTTGTGCTGCTGGCACGCTTTCCTGTTGTGCGGAAAGCGATTCTTGCGCCAGCCATCCTGTTCTGGGAGTTCCGTTGTGAGCCTCTCACCGTTCTTGCGGTGAAATTGTGCGTGAAACGGGGTTGCAAGGTTAAGTAGGACTTTAGGCGAGCGGGGAGTGGGGTGTCAATAAGTTTGTATGCAAGATAGATAAGTCAGTTTTGAAAATTGCTAACTTTCATTAATTCATTGCACAAACCATGCAATAGCTTTTATCTTCGCGAGAACGGAATGTGGAAAAAATGCGACTTTAAATCTGTATGGCAGGCCATACTCAAGGCGGATGTGAAGAACATTGCAGTCCGGATCAGCCTGAAAACCTGGCCAGGTATAAAAAACAAATAGTTGGAAAATGTCTCGCAATTGAGCAGCCCTGGAGTTTGCGGAAGGAGTAGTAAGACAGCAGAGACGGTATCAGAGCGGTCGCTGGAAATGGCTCCGGGACGTCATTTGGCCACGGTATTTATGGGACGGTTGGTGGTTGTCGAGTAAGTGCTATTTGCTTGTGTGGTACAACACCCAGTTGTTCTTGCCCAGTTGTTTTGCCTCATACATTGCGCGATCGGCATTTTCCAGCAGGGACTGGGCTGAAGTCGCATCATGCGGGTAACGCGAAACGCCCATGCTGCAACCGACTTTTACATATGCGCCGTTACAAGTTGCTTCAAGGGAATGAATTGCCTGAACAATACGTTCTGCAATGATTGCCATCTCTTCATCACTCGCATTGACGAGCAATAATGCAAATTCGTCGCCGCCTATTCGATACAGAACTTCATTGCGGCGCAATAAAGGCAACAGGGATTGGGCAACCCGTGTGAGGACTGAGTCACCACAGGAGTGGCCATATTGATCGTTGATGGGTTTGAAATCGTCCAGATCAAACATCAGCAGGGTAACTTTTGAATTATCACGGTCTGCCTGGGCGATGAGCCGCTTCAGATCGTGATCGAAACGCCGGCGGTTGTAGATTGAAGTCAGGGAATCAAGCTCGGCATGCAGTTCGGCTTCCAGCAGGGTTTTCTGTTCTTCGGTGACATCTTCGAACAGCCAGAATCGGCCAAGGTAACCGTTATTTTCTGGCGCGATGACGACATTGGAAATCAGGCGCAAGGTGCGGCCATCTTTCAACGTGAAATATTTGGGATCGGTCAGTTTTCTGGTTTCCAGGATTTCGGCGACGAGCCTGATAAAAGCATCAGGGTCGGTGACGATCTTTCCCAGACGTAACAGCATCGAATCATTTTTTGTGCCGACCATGTCCTCATTTGCACCCAGCATGAACATGCGGCGGAATGCATTGTTGCAATAGCGGATATGGCTGCGATCGGCAAAGATCACGCCGACCGGTATGGTAGACAGCAGGGCAAACAGGGTGGATTTTTCATTCTCGAGCGCGGCCAGATTGGCGGCTTGATCCTTGCGGTTGCGGATCAGCGTTTCAGCCATTTTCTTGAAACTGAGAATCAGTTGCGATATCTCGTCTTTTCCGGGAACAAGCAGCGAAGACGAATATTCAAGGTTGCCGCTGGCGACTTGTTTCGCGGCTTCATTCAAATTGCCCAATGGCCGGATCAGACGGCGAATTTGTATGAAAAAAGGCAGCATGAATAGCGCGAACCAGAACATGGCAAAAAAGATACTATCCTGAATCAGGCTTTGCCTTGCCCGAGCGATATCGTCGGTGCGTACGCCCATGCGTACCGTACCCAGCAGTTTGTTGCCATGCATTACGGGAAGAATCGTGTTGTAGCAGCCATCGCGGCTGTTGGGTCTGAATTCCGTATCGGCCCGTGTACGGACATTTCCAACCTTGTATACAACTGATCCGATATTGTCCTTCAACTGGAAATTGCAAATAGGCAGTTTGGTCTTGATGTCCTGCAGCCTGGTTTGCAATTGCACCAGATCACGCTCAAAAAGCGGGTCAGCCAGAACGCGGCTCAATAAATAATTGCTGCTGCGCAGGTTCGATTCTGCCTGACGAATGAAATAATCCTGAACCAGATATACCTGGCTGGCCAGGATGGCTGACAGGCTTACAGCAACGATTACAGTCAGGGACAGAAACAGTTTGACTTGAATGGAACTGCGACATGCATTTAGAAAATTCGTGAACACAATAACCTCTCTTGATGCCAGAGTTATCGCCATTCATATTGTTTTTGTGGCAAGTGCAATTTCTCCAGTGGTGGCGGGAATTGCAGCCTCTCTGAGCTTATAAAGGTACGCCTTTTTTACGAACTTGGATACTTGTCCAGGCCTTATTATTCCTAATAACCACGTAAATTACTTAGGAAAATACACAATAATCATTTATTGAGCATTGTTAATCAAGGCGTGAATTGATCCGGTTTTTTGCACGTCGGCGCAGGCGGGATATCCGTTGAAAGAATTTGCCTACTGTGCGCGATTGAGCGTGTCGATTTTGTTGTTGTACTCGCCGGTTATCTGGTTACAGTGCTGGAGGGCGTCGCGCAAGGCATCTGTCGTGTTGCTGCATTCCTGTAATGCCTTGCGATCTGCCTGCATGGTGTCGACCAGTGTTGCATAAGTGGCATCATTTGCGAGAGGCTTTGGCGCTGCACATTTGCTGGTCAGCAGTTCCGCGTTTACTTCGCAACCGATTGCATGCGTGGCAACGGGAAGTGTTTTGCATCCACCCAGGAACAGGATGCCCGATATGATCGGCAAGCACTTTAAACAAAGTGATCTCATTGTTTGCTCCCGGCGGTGTCTGTTTCATTCAGCGCCTGAAATACGCTTTGCGGAATGCGTGTCTGCAGGCATAAGTCGCCTTCGACTTTTCGTCGCAAATCATCACGTTCCTTGCGCAGGGATGCAATTTCCAGTTCAAGCCTGGCCCTTTCGGGCCCGGATGCCGCATCGCGTCGGACAATGAGTGTTTTTAACTGCTTATCGGAAGCGGCAAGTCTGGCATTTGAGCGTTTGATTGCGTCGTCGAGATCGACCTTGGCGCGACGCCATTCGGCAGTTCTGGCTGCATTGTTTTTGCGTATTGCCGCCAATTCCCGTCGGTGCTTATCGTTGATGCCGTCGAGTTCGGTCTTGAGCCGGGCGGCAGCGGCCTTATGTTCGCGTTCGAGTTCTTTGCCGGTTTCAAGCGCTTTTTCCAGCGTTTCGCGCGCGTCTTTGCCGCGATAGTCGCCAATCAGGTATCCGGACAGGAAGCCGCAAACAAGCACCAGTAGCAGTATGAATTTATTCATTCAGTCGCTCCGAGTGTTAAGAGTTGATTTGGTCCTGTAATGACGGCCCGAAGTTAATGGCTGTTACGGCTGGTAGGCCTTGCTAAATGCGTTGCTCCAGGTTGCCATGGCGGTCCGCGCTACGCCGGTTTCATCGTACAGGCCAGTGTCGCGCCAGGTCAATGCAGTCGAATCCTGCCCCAGTGCGCCGTTCCAGAGTTGGTCGTAGTCGCGCACGGTGTACCAGATCACATATTGCAACTGGTGGCTTTGGGCTGCAGTCAGCATCTTGTCCAGGAAGTCGGCTTGTTTTGCCTGGGTACCATTCCAGGTCAGACCGCCCGAACTCCATACCTGAGCCGGGTAGCTGCTCTCGGTGATGGCAATGGGTTTTGTCGTATAGGCAAACAGGCGGTCGAAGTAGTCTGCCGGAAAACTGTCGGCGAGCAGGGCGCTCATGAAGGGATGCACCGAGTAGCCGATCACGTCGCTGCAGGTGGAAACATCGGCCAGCGCATTCTGCTGATCGGTCAGGTTGTCCGCTCCTGACCATTCCGGGAAGAACGGGACCGAGAACAGCGAGACGGAAACAGGGAGGCTGGGATGGACGGTCTTGACGGCGTTATAGGTCGAGCATTGCAACTCGACGTACTGTGTCCACAATGTCGGGTTGTTGCGCTTGAGCAGGTTAACCTCGACGCCAATCTGAAGGTAGTCCGGGTTCATGGTGTTCACCATATCCAAGGCATAGTTGGCGAAGGCGGTCTTTACCTCCGGTGCGTTGAGTGCGTAGCCATTCCATGGGGCGGTGAGTGCGGCGTTGATCGTTGCATCGGTGCGGTAACTGGCCAGTCCGTCGCGGCCAAGATTGAGCGGGTTGATCTGGAGCAGAATCTTTTTTCCAGCGGGTGTGCGGGCAACACGGTCTGCCAGCATGCTGGCATAACTGGCCGGAACGGCGGAACCGGCCAATGCTTCCGGCCAGGGCACACCTTCTTCAATGTGGTGCGAAACGATATCGCCGTTGGTCATGATGCTCTGATAGGTCCAGTCCACGGCGGCCTGTGTCGCATCCCACGGCCACGGCGAAAAGCCCATGAGGAAAGTGCGTGTTGCAGGTGGCGGTGTCTGGTCGCCACCACCACCACCGCAGGAAACGAGCATACTGAACATCAGCAACCAGAGCGGGTTCAACCGGATGCATCGTGGCGACTTTTCGCCTTTACGTAAAACGAGATGGGTAAAATTGAGTGTCATACTTTTTTCTCTTGGCTCTTTGCAGGTTTGCGAAGAGTATGAGCGTTGAACGGGTAGTGTCAACAATTGCCGGGTTGGGGATTTGCGGTTCGAGTCGATGGGCTACCCATGTAGAATGTGTTGGCACAAGTGTGCTGCATTGCCACATAAAGGAGATCGACTGACATGCTGATCTGGCTGGAATTCCTGTTTTGTCTCGGCATTATCTGCTTTGCGGGTTACTACCTCTCCCGCTACGGTGACATCATCGCAGAAAAATCCGGCATTTCCGCTTCCTGGATCGGTCTCATCCTGCTGGCTACCGCAACCTCGCTGCCCGAATTGATCGCAGGAATTTCCGCTGTCACATTTGCCGCTTCGCCGGATATCGCGGTCGGCGAAGTGCTGGGTAGTACCGTTTTCAATCTTGCCATTCTAGTAGTATTGGACGCACTGTACCGGCGCGAAAGCATGTATGGCCGTGCCGCCCAGGGCCACATTCTGTCGGCGGCACTGGGGGCGTTGTTGATTGCCTTCGCCGGTTTCAGTCTGTTGCTGGATCATTCCGCGATGCGCATGTCGTTTTTACATGTCGGTTTTTACACGCCGCTGATCGTACTGGTTTACCTGGTGGCGATGCGCGCCGTTTACAGTTATGAACAACGTACGTTGTCCGAATATGCCGAAGCTTCCACAGAACGTTATCCCGAAATGACATTGCGCAGCGCCGTCATCGGTTACTCGAAGGCTGCCTTTGCCGTGGTGCTGGCCGGTACCTGGCTGCCGCTGATCGCCAAAGACATTTCCGACATGATGGGATGGGGGCAGAGTTTCGTCGGCACTTTGCTGGTGGCGGGCGTGACTTCTGCACCCGAAGCGGCGGTTACCATTTCGGCCCTGCGTATCGGTGCGCTGAACATGGCCATCGCCAATCTGTTGGGTAGCAATCTGTTCGATATTGCCGTGCTGCCGGTGGTGGATGTGTTCTACACTGGCGGGCCATTGCTGGCGCATGCTGAGACCAGCCATGCGCTCACCGCGTTTACAGCCGTGATGATGAGCGCGCTGGTGATGGTGGGCCTGATCTTCAGGCCGCAAGGCCGCGCTGTGCTGGGTCTGACCTGGGTAAGCCTGGGATTGATCATGCTCTATGTACTCAACTCATGGATACTGTTCGAACATGCGCAATGAGACCGTCAACTGGCATACGTTGGGTGCAGACGAGACCGCGCAAAGGCTGGAAACCAGTCCGCAATCCGGGCTGAGTGATACGGAGATATCCGCCCGCCTGGTACGTTTCGGACCCAATGCCTTGCTGGAAAAACGCGCCCGTCCACTCTGGCGCATGCTGCTGGATCAGTTCAGCGATTTCATGATTATTGTGCTGATCGGTGCAGCGATCATTTCCGGCATCGTGGGTGATGTGGAGGACAGCGTCGCCATCATTGTCATCGTAATCCTCAATGCACTGATCGGTTTTGTGCAGGAATACCGCGCGGAACGTGCCATGGCTGCGCTCAAACGCATGTCCGAAGCGACCGCGCGCGTGTTGCGCGGCGGTCATGTGGAAACCGTCGATGTGCCGGAATTGGTACCAGGTGACGTGGTGTTGCTGGAGGCGGGCAATGTGGTACCCGCCGACCTGCGCATTGTCGAAACAGCGCGTTTCAAGATCGACGAATCTGCACTTACCGGGGAATCGGTCGCTGTGGAGAAGCGCATACAGGCGCTGGATATTGTTGACGTTCCGCTGGGCGACAGAATATGTCTGGCCTACAAAGGTACTGTCGTTACCTATGGCCGGGCGCGTGGCCTGGTGGTGGCGACCGGCATGAATACCGAGTTGGGCAAGATTGCCGCACTGCTCAATACAGACAGCGAAATCAGAACGCCGATGCAGAGACGGCTGGCACGATTCGGGCAACGCCTTGCACTAGCGGCACTGGCTATTTGCGGGCTGGTATTCGTCATTGGTGTGTTGCGCGGCGAACCGCTGTTGCTGATGTTCATGACGGCAGTGAGCCTCGCTGTCGCAGCCATTCCGGAAGCGCTGCCGGCAGTGGTGACGATTTCACTCGCTCTGGGCGCGCGCAAAATGGTGAAGCAGCATGCGCTGATCCGCCGCCTGCCCGCAGTCGAAACGCTGGGTTCGGTCACTTTCATCTGCTCGGACAAGACTGGCACGCTTACGCGCAACAGGATGCATGTGACCGCCGTCTACGCTGGTGCGACGTTATGCGATCCGCTACGTGTCACAGAGCAGACAGAACCCTGGACGGAGTTTTTTCGAGCAATGGCGTTGTGCAACGATGCGCATTCGGACAGTCATGGCAAAGCGCGCGGCGAGCCGACCGAGGCCGCTTTGTTGCATGCTGCACAGATTGCCGGGTATGTAAAAACCGAGCTGGAACAGGAAGCACCCCGGTTAAAGGAATTGCCGTTCGACGCCGAGCGCAAGCGCATGACGACTTTTCACGCCAACGCGGAGCAGGTTGTTGCCTATATCAAGGGTTCGCCGGAGTCTGTGCTTGAGCAATGTACGCGCGAGCTTGGCGTGTCCGGTGAACAGAGGATGGATACCGATGCGCTGTTGCGGCAGGCGGAGTCCATGGCGGCGAACGGTTTGCGCGTGCTGGCGTTTGCGTTCCGTCGCTGGCCTGTGTTGCCGGAGAGCGAACGTAACGAGGAACTGGAACAGGACCTGGTTTTTCTGGGATTCGCCGGACTGATTGATCCGCCGCGCAGCGAAGCAGTGACAGCTGTAGCGCAGTGCCGTTCCGCAGGCATCACGCCGGTGATGATCACCGGCGACCATCCCGCAACGGCACAGGCGATTGCGAGTGAACTCGGCATGCTTGAAGAGGGCGATGGGCGCGTGATGACGGGTGCGGAACTGGCGCGGCTGGATCAGGTGATGTTTGAAAGCGAGGTGGAGCAGGTGCGGGTATATGCGCGTGTGGATCCGGCGCAGAAGATCAGAATTGTGCAGGCGCTGCAGGACAAGCACGAAGTGGTGGCGATGACCGGCGACGGCGTCAACGATGCACCTGCGCTCAAAGCGGCGGATATTGGCATTGCCATGGGCAAGGGTGGCACCGATGTGGCGCGCGAAGCGGCGCACATGGTTTTGCTCGACGATAATTTCGCTTCCATCGTACATGCGGTGAAGCAGGGCCGCCGTATCTTCGACAACATCCGCAAGTTTATCAAGTACACCATGACCAGCAATGCAGGCGAGATATGGACGATCTTTCTTGCGCCGTTCCTCGGTTTGCCGATTCCGCTGTTGCCCATTCACATTCTGTGGATCAATCTGGTCACCGACGGGTTGCCCGGCCTCGCCTTGACGGCAGAGCCCGCAGAGCGCGGCATTATGCGTCGCCCGCCGCGGCCATTGCAGGAGAGCATTTTTGCGCATGGCATGTGGCAGCACATGGTCTGGGTCGGTCTGTTGATGGGCGGGATTTGCCTGCTGACGCAGGCCTGGGCGATACACATCGGTTCGGCGCACTGGCAGACCATGGTGTTCACCGTGCTTACGCTTTCGCAAATGGGGCATGTGCTTGCCATCCGTACCGAAAAGGATTCGCTGTTCAGTGCCGGGCTGTTTTCCAATCCGCTGCTGCTGTTTTCCGTGCTGCTGACTTTTGCACTGCAGATGGCAACGGTTTATGTGCCTGTCCTCAATCCGGTCTTCAAAACCGAAGCGTTGAGCATGCCGGAACTTGTGTTGTGCCTGGTGATGTCCAGTGTGGTGTTCTTTGCGGTCGAGATCGAAAAATGGCTGGTGCGGCGGGGAAGGTTGTATCGTACTGCGACGAAATAGAAACTGCATCGATGTGATGATGAAAAAGGCGACCCTCAGGTCGCCTTTGTTTGTGGTTTTGTACTGCTGTTGATCGTTGTTAAAAGTTCAATTCGACTTTGATCATCGAATGGGTTACCGGGCGATCGTCAGCAGAGGCATCGGGATCGGAGATGCGCTGATGTCCGTATAGCTGGAAGTCCGCTGTGCCATTCTCGGGGTCAACACACACCATGGCATAGTTGCGATCCAGATAGAGTGCCAGCCGCTTGAACTTGTATCCGTCCACGCTGGTGCCGCTGTCCTCAACCCCCAGTCCGAGTGCCCAGCCTAAGGGTCTCGGGACGTTATACGTGATGGCGCTGGAGGTCAGCTGGTAAATGATATTGCCTTTCTTGTCCGTCATGCGGAATGCGGCGGAGATATGGACATCGCCGCTGAGGATGGAGACTTTCAACCCGCGGGCGGCAGCGGCAAACAGCATTTTGACCAGTTCCTTGCGTTCCACATCGTGCAGTTCATGCTCCCAGGCATCGCGTAGATCATCTTCAATATTGATGGGGTCGACCACAGCGAGCGGTGCATTCGCGACTGAGGACTTGAGGTGCATTAAGGGTACGGCGGAAACGACAAAGACGAATGGCGTTTTGGCAGGATCAAGTTTCTTCAGCCATTTGCCGAATCGTTCCAACTGTTCCTGACCGAGTATCCTGTAGCTTGCCTTGTTGACATTGCGGTTGCCGCGGCCATCCAGGAAGTAGACTGCGGTGCCATTGACGGAAATATCGTAGTCGAACTGTTCTGAACCAGGGGGCGCGTCGGGATTGTGATTGTGCTGGTATTCGCGGTAGACCTGTTTGGCGCAATCTCCCATGTTTTTCAGGAGGGTCTGGCAAGTCTGGTAGCTTAGTCCGTTCTCTTTCCAGTCCGGGAATATCTCATCCATCTCATCCTTTTTTGTATTTTGCTTGAAGAAAAATGAGCCCCATCCATCGCCAAACTCGTGATCGTCCCAGATCATATATGTCGGACATTGTGAAAAAATTTCCTGGAGTTGCGGGAATCCCCAGTAGCCCCGGTAAATATCCCTGTACCAGCTCAACATCGCTTCCCTGTCTGGAAGTACGTCAGGGTTTTTCTTCATTAAGGAGTTCAGGTATTTCCAGATACTCAGGGATTTGATCCCGTCGGCGTATACCTGATCGCCGCCTCCGATCAGAAACGCCAGATTGCCTTTCTCGCGATGCCGTCGCAGCGTTGCTTCAAAGCTGTCCCACATTTCCATGTTTTCTATTCCCAGCCGTCCGAAGATCGATTCGGTGTAAGGCATATGACAGGAATAGAATCCGAACGAAATTGGTTTTTTCTGTTTGTCGGCCAGTGTTCTGAAACTGTAAATGCGTTTGTCGCTGCCGATATCCTGCCCCAGCAGAATGCGGAGGTTTCCGGCTACATCCGCGCCGTACAGCGCATAGCTGTAGTTCGTGAACGGGCGCAATCCGGTGACTTTGGCGACGTATGTGGTATCGCTGTCGAAACTGGTGTTGAAGTCAACCCGAATGATTGCGGCCGGAAGACGGTTCACATTGAACGGAACTTCGCGCAATTGTTGCCGGAACGCGTCGACCCCTCTCATCTCACTCGGATAGAGCAGGAGCGAGAAATTTCCGGGCTGTCCTGTCCTGACCCATACCTTTGCAGTCGTGGAGGTCGTGTGTCCGATGATGACACCTTCGCGCAGCCGCGTATTCGGCCAGGGACGTTTGGATTTGTATACGAATGAAAAGGTCATGATGGTCTCCCCCGTTAGCCTTTCAGTATTTTGGAATTAATCGCTTTGCTCTTGTCCGCACTGCCCGTGCTTGATCCGAAATAATATGACACGACCTGCGTAGCGACGGTGGTGAGTGCGCCGAGGATGTAGATGACGATGTCTTTCATCGGCGAATCGGGCGCCATGAGTTTTTGAGTGCTCTGATCACTGAAAGCGATATACCAGTACATGAAGAAGGTCAGGCCGATAATGCCAACGGCAAGGATGGAATGGACGTTTTTTGCCATCCAGCTTGCGTGCTCAGCCTCCTGCACGCGGCTTTGATTCTCGCGTGCGCTGGCATTATCAGAAAAACCGGCCTGCATTTCCTGCAGTCCTATTGTGGCCATCTGTATTTCATGTTGCATGCTGGCTTTGCCGATCTCGCTGTCGAGTTCTTTTTTTTCATCGATGCCGGTGTCAATTTCTTCGAGGGCATGGCCCACCGCGTCGATGAGGGAGCCAGTGCTGCTGGAGAGATTATTAGGAGTGGTTGCCATGGTCAGATTACCTCCAATGTACGTTTGATCCAGCCATACAGGAATTTTCTGCTGGCCTTCCGGTTTTTGCAGATATGCATGTAACGCGCGATCTTGTGTAGTGCGAACTGGGCCAGGAACAGGCGCGGGTCTTCACTGTTGATCTTGTTCAGGGTGACGGGACCGATAACGCCATCCGGTTTCGATCCGACGGTGATTTGAGCCAGTTTGGTGCTGGCAATAGGGCCTGCGTTAACGGCAAAATCGAAAATGCTTTCTGCGATACGCTGGTTGTCGATGTTGTCGCCCTGTACCTTGTCCCAATAGTTGGTTTCGTAAAAATCCCTGATTTTTTCCTGCAGGACGGTATTGCTGTCGAGACTGGCAGGGAAATTATTCTGCTGTTTTGCCAGATCGATGATTACCCAGCCATCCCATTTTGAATTCCTTTTGCGGGCGACGCCCTTGTAGGTTTCGCCGCCGGGATCTTGCGGATCGTTTACATATCCGCCCTCGGCTTTCATGGTTGCGGCAAATGCGGATGCGAAGTCGGCCATTTTGGCTCCTTAAACAGGGTTGGAAAACGCGGTTTGATGTGCCGGGGAGAGCGCGCCGGACAGGCGAAAGTGAATGGTGATGAAGCTGGTGTGCATGCGCTCCCCTTTTGAACAGACAATACCACTGGCGATATTTCCCGGCTTGATGCGGGATTGTCGACTTGCGCCAGCCTCCTGTTCTGGGGTTTGCGTTGCACGCCTCTCACCGTGCGTGCGGTGTGATGTACGTGCGACGGAACTGCAAGCGGGATGAACTTTAGGGGAGGGGTGAGGGAGTTGTCAATGCTGCCGGCGAGTAAGGCGAAGGTGCTCAGTTCTCGAAAGTGATGAATAAACCGGCATGCGAACCGTTGTATGGGGCATTGCCCCATATTGCCGGGTTCGGATTTCCCGAACTGGAGTAAGAGTCGACCTGATATGTTTCTCTTACATAACGCAAATCGACCCATCCGTAGGGAACGACGTGATAGCCGATCTCGATAACGTTTCCCCTGGTATTTTTAAATGCGATTTTTTCAGACACGCCATTGATGGTAGAGGTCGCCCTTGCCGAATGGACGTAACGGATTCCCCTGCCCAGGCGCAGATTGCCCGGCATTTCGAAGTAGAGCATTGCTTCGAGCGGAACGCGCCGGAATGAGGCGTCGTCGTTTTCATGATGGTCTGCGTCGTAATGATAATTGATGCTCAGCGCCAGTGAGAGCGGGATGATATCCAGTTGATAACGTGTACCCATGCCAATCTGATAGGCGCCACCTGCGCCGATCTCCCTTTCTTTTCCTTCGGGGAGGGAGATTCCGGATATGCGGTCCCCGCCGCCGGTAAAGCCTTCACGCAACAGGATATGGAAACCTGCATGCGAGTAATTGCCGTCAGACGGACGATATTCTTTGAACGATGGCTCGAGAGCGGAGGTTTGTATGCTGACCAGTGCCAGGGCAATCAGGGCGAGTTTTGCAAGGAATGATCTGCTGTGACGGTTCGCTTCTACCACGGTGGCTCCTGTATTTGCCTGGACTGTATGGGAGTTGCTTGCAGGCTGTCAACGATGAGACATGGGTATAATGCGCGTCTTGTCTCATAATTATCCCAATTTTCTGGAGCTGTTTTGTTTAAATTAATCTTTGTTGTTGCGGGTTATTACCTTTTCGGGTTTATTGGTGCGATCCTGGGATTTTTCCTCGGCTCATCCCTTGATCGCGCGCGAGCATATGGCACCGGCGCAGTGAACCCTTTGCAGAATGCGGTTCGTCAGACGGTATTCCTGGAAACGGTGTTCATTTCGATGGGCAAGCTGGCAAAGGCGGATGGTCATGTCTCGCAGGAAGAGATTGATCATGTCGAGCAGTTCATGCAAAAACTGGGCATGACGACGGAGCATCGGCGGCAAGCCATTGCACTGTTCAAGAAAGGCGCCGATCCGGCATTCGATATTGAGCAGACCTACGCGAAGTTTATGGCGGTTTGCGGACGAACAAGGAATCTGAAAGAAACGTTGCTGGTGTATCTGATTGTGATGGCGCTGGCGGACGGAAAATTACATACGGCAGAAGAAGCGTTGCTAACCGGGATTGCGGGCCGTCTCGGATACGGAAAAGAGGCGTTCAGGCACTTGCTGGAGATGGTGTTGAACCAGTCTCACTTTGGCGCCGGACAGGCAGCGACCGCAGATGCGCTGGACGATGCTTACAAGGCACTGGGGGTGAGTAAGGATGCGACCGATGCGGAAGTAAAACGCGCCTATCGCAAGCTGATGAGCAAGTATCACCCGGATAAATTGATGGGCCAGGGTTTGCCCGCCGATATGATTGCCATGGCGACCGAGCAAGCCAAGGAAATACAGCTTGCTTACGACATGATCAAGAAAAGCCGGAATTTCTGATCGGGTCTTTTCCGGGTATGAAAATCGTCCTGATACGTCATGGTGAGAGCGAGGGCAACGTCATGCACGAGATCAATGACGACCCAGGTCGTATCGTCAACCTGACGGCAAGAGGCAGGTTGCAGGCCGAAGCTGCCGCCAACGCTTTGCGGGAAGTGCGTTTCACTCATGCCTATGCATCCGAGTTTCCTCGCGCCCAACAGACCGCTGAGATCCTGCTGCAATACCATGCACTGAAATTGAATATCGATGCGCGGCTGAACGAACGCCGTTCCGGTATGGATGGACAGCATGTGGATGCGTTCAACGATCTGATGGCTGTTGATCCGCTGCATTTCAAACCTGCGCATGGTGAATCGTTTCTGGAGCAGATGGCGCGTCTGCGCAGTTTTCTGGATGAGGCTGCATCACGGCATGTCGACGGCATCGTACTTGCCGTGTCGCACGAGAATCCCATCCTGGCTGTGCGGGCGCTATTGAATAATGAACCGGAACTCCAAGTGCACCGCCATCTTGGTAATTGCGAATGGATTGAGGCAGTCTGGCCTGCCTGATTGTATTTTTCCCAGTGTGCGAGGCAAGCATGATCCGGCGATGCTTCGGCAATTATGCGAGGAGCCTGCGCCATATCCCTTTTGGCTGGAATGGGTATTCGCGAATTGACTTATTCAACCTGTATGCCTATAACTCTAATCAAACAGAAAACAAACATTGCTGAGAGGGAGATGTATGGGATTAATATCCTTGACGCGAAAGGGAATTTTGCCATTCATCGTTAACTCAGCAATTCTGATCGTTGCGTATCTTGTGGCAGCCAAGGTCGGTCTGGTTTTTGGCACGGTGAGTAGCAGTGCCACCATATTCTGGCCGCCGAGTGGTATTGCACTGGCTGCTCTGCTGCTTGGTGGCATCCGTTATCTTCCTTCGGTATTCCTGGCTGCAGCGTTCACCGCTTTCATGGTGGATGCTTCGCCATTTTTTGGGCTGGGCTTTACAGTTGGAAATACACTGGAGACCTATGCCGGTTTTTACCTGCTCAGGCGCTTCAGTCAGCTTGATCTGTCACTAAACCGACCGCGTGATCTTTTTCAGGTCATTCTGCTCGGGGGGCTGTTTCCCCCGATTGCCAGTGCCACTTTGGGACCGCTGACTTTGCTGGGATCCGGTTTGGTCACGCCGGATATTCTGCCGGATGTCATGTGGCAGTGGTGGCGTGCAAATGTGCTGGGCATCGCATTTTTTACACCCATCGTTCTGGTATTCGCCAGGCAAAAATCCGATTTCTTCAAATTTTCCAAAGTCTGGGAGTTGATTGCATTGTGGGTGACATCATTTGTCATCGGGCAGAGCATCTTTCTCGGCTGGAATTTGCCAGGAGTCACACTTGATCAGCCGATTGTACTGACCTGGATCGTGCCGATACTGATCTGGGCAGGTTTGCGCACAGGAAGAAGAAATACCGCACTGATCCAGTTGATGTTCATGTCCCAGGTGTTGGCGGGCGCCTATTTCAGGGTTGGCTATTTTTCCGATGATTTTGCCCGTTACGGTTTATCCAACTTCTGGATGTTTGCGATGTTGCTGGCCGTGTCCGGTATGGCGCTTGCCGTTCTGTCCACGGCACAGCGTAGGGCGGCACACCTGATTACACTTAATGCCAAGGTGTTTGCCGTCAGCAATGACGGTATCGTCATCGTGGATGGCGAAAACAGGATCATCGAGGTCAATCCGGCATTTACCGAACTGACCGGATATTCCCATGATGAGGTACTCGGTAAGGATCCGAAATTGTTGTCATCCGGCAAGCAAAGTCCGGAGTTTTATTCGGACATGTGGAAAATACTGAACGAGGCAAGCCACTGGGAAGGGGAGTTGTGGAACCGCCGTAAGGATGGGGGGGCATTTCTGGCGCAGATGTCCATTTATACGCTCAAGGATAAATACGGCAGGATCGTCAACCGCATCGGTGTGTTTTCTGACATTACCCAGAGCAAAGCCGAGCAGGAAACAGTGGCACATCAGGCACAGCATGATTTTCTGACCAATCTTCCCAATCGATTATTGTTCCGGGATCGTTTCAAACAGCAACTGGCACGTGCAAAGCGGCACAAGAAAAAGTTTGCCGTTTTGTATCTGGATCTGGACCGGTTCAAACCGGTGAACGACACGCTGGGGCACCAGATCGGTGACCAATTGCTGGTGGCAGTCGCAGAAAGATTGAAGTTGCAGGTGCGGGAAATCGATACTGTCTCCAGATTTGGCGGGGACGAGTTTGCAATATTGATGACCGAAGTATCATCTCGTCATGATGTGACCGTTCTGGCCGACAAGATTCTGGCATCGTTGAGTCTTCCCTATGGCATTGCAGGGAATGCGATTCATGTAACCGGCAGTATGGGCATCGCGATCTATCCGGATGATGGACGCGATATGGAAGTCATCATGAGCAAAGCCGATGCTGCCATGTACAAGGCCAAGCATCATGGTTCAAATACCTATTGCTAAGTGTTGCCACTCAAGGCTGAAGAGGTTGCGCGAATACAGATCCCGGAATCATCGGATAAACAAAAAATGCTACCATGCGCCTTTGCGAAATCAGCCGGAGTTTTTCGATGAAAATCCCCCATTTTCTGACTGCAACAATTACTTATACGGCCATGTTGCTGGTGCTTGCCGCCTGCGGTTCTGGAGAAGAGGGCAAGCAGAAGGCTGCCGGAAACGCACCTCCTCCGACCGAGGTGGATGTCGTGACAGTTGCCACAGGTTCCGTTGTGCTGACGCAGGATCTTCCCGGACGCCTGGAAGCGTATCGCACCGCACAGGTTCGCGCCCAAGTCGAGGGCATCATCGAGAAACGCCTGTTTACTGAAGGCAGTGATGTAAAAGCGGGCGCCAGATTATTCCAGATCGATGCGCGCAAATACCGCACAGCATACGAATCGGCCAAGTCCGATCTGCTTGTGGCACGCCAGACCATGGAACGCTATAAACAATTGCTGGAAGTCAAAGCAGTCAGCCGGCAGAATTTCGATCAGGTCGAGGCCAAATTTAAACAAGCGGAAGCAGCCATGTCCAAGGCACAGATCGATTTCGACAATACCCATGTGCCTGCGCCCATCAGCGGACGGATAGGCCGCGCGCTGGTGACCGAGGGCGCCCTGGTCGGGCACGGTGAAGCCACGTTGCTTGCCACTATTGAGCAGATCGATCCCATCTATGCCAATTTCATCCAGTCGGGTTCCGATGTGCTGCGTCTGCAACAGGCGTTCCAGTCCGGCAAGCTGCAGCACGCTGATTCGAATAAGGTCGAATTGATTCTTGAAGACGGTAGTGTGTATTCAAAACCGGGCGAGCTTTTGTTTTCCAACCTGGCGGTTGATTCGAGCACGGGAAGTGTTTCGCTACGCGCGAAGTTTCCCAATCCGAAACATGAATTGCTGCCGGGCATGTTTGTGCGTATCCGTTTCAGGGAAGGCATAAGCGACAACAGCATCAAGGTGCCGCAACGTGCGGTTCAGATGACGACCAGGGGTCAGATCGTGATGGTGGTGGATCAAGGCAAAGTCACGCCTCGTCCCATCAGAACGGGTGCGATGGCGGATGGCGACTTTATTGTCGAGGAGGGACTGCAAGTTGGGGACAAGGTGATCGTTAACGGTTTGCAGAAGATTCGTCCCGGCGCGCCGGTGAAAGCAGTTGAGTGGAACCCCGAAGGAAATTTGCCGGCGGCGAATATGCCTGAACCGGCAGAAAAAAAATAGAGGGGCATCGTGTTAGCAAAATTCTTTATCGACCGCCCGATTTTTGCCTGGGTCATTGCGCTCATCATATTGCTGGGCGGCGGACTGGCATTCAAAAACCTGCCCGTCGCATCCTATCCTGCAGTGGCGCCGCCTGCGCTACGTGTCTCGCTCTATTATCCGGGTGCTTCGGCTCAGGTGGTGGAAGAAACAGCAGTGGCGTTGATCGAGCAGGAACTGAACGGGATCGAGCATCTGCTTTACATGGACTCATCCTCCGAGCAGGGGCGTGGCACCATCACGCTGACTTTTGATGCAGGCACCGATCTGGATGTGGCGTCGGTCGAAACGCAAAACCGGGTGAAACGTGCCGAACCGCGTTTGCCGGAAGAAGTGCGGCGTTCAGGTATCGCCGTGGGCAAATCGGCGCGCAACTTCCTGATGATCATGGCGCTTGTTTCGCCGGACAAAAGCCATGACAACGTGGCGCTTGGCAGCTATGCAGCTGCCAGTGTGCTGGAAAATATCCGGCGTGTGCCTGGCGTGGGTGAGGCAATGTTGTTCGGCACCGAGTATTCGATGCGTTTGTGGTTGAAGCCGGAAAAACTGCATGCCTACAGCCTGTCTCCCGGCGACATTTCCCATGCCGTGCGCGCACAGAATTCGCAACTGGCCACCGGCGAACTGGGGGATTTACCTGCAATGCCCGGCCAGCAATTGAACGCAGTTATCGTCACCCGCAGCCGGCTTTCAACGGTCGAGGAATTCGGCAACATTATCGTGCGCGCGAATCCGGATGGTTCTTCGGTGCGCGTCAGGGACGTGGCGCGAGTGGAACTTGGCGCGCAGGATTATTCCGTTGCCGCCCGTATCGATGGACAACCCGCCGCAGCGATTGCAGTTCGCCTGTCACCCACGGCCAATGCACTGGATACTGCCAAAGCGGTTAAAGCCAGGATGGCCGAGTTGTCCAGATTCTTCCCCAAAGGGGTGGACTGGATGATTCCATATGACACTTCCAAGTTCGTCGAGATATCGATCAGTGAAGTCGTGAAAACACTGGCGGAAGCCATGCTGCTTGTGTTTATCGTCATCTACCTGTTTCTGGGTAACTTGCGCGCTACTTTCATTCCCGCCATCGTCGTACCGATCGCCCTGGTTGGCGGTCTGGTGGGTTTGTACGCGGTCGGCTATTCGGTCAACACACTGACGCTGTTTGCCATGGTGCTGGCCGTCGGTATTGTGGTGGACGATGCTATCGTGGTGGTGGAGAACGTGGAGCGCATCATGGTTGAAGATGGACTCAATCCACGTGATGCAACACGCAAGGCCATGGGACAGATCTTCGGTGCCATTATTGCGATCACGCTGGTGCTGTGCGCCGTGTTCATTCCGATGACATTTTTTGGCGGCTCTGTCGGGGCCATCTATCGTCAGTTCGCGGTCACGCTAATCATGACCATCCTGTTCTCGGTGCTGATGGCATTGACGCTGACACCGGCGCTGTGCGCCACGCTGTTGCAAAATACGCCCGGTCATGGAATGGTGCCCACCACAGGTTTCCTGGGCTGGTTCAATCGCTATTTTGCCAGAACCACACAGCGCTACAAAAACGGCGTAACGCAAGTATTGAAACGCACCAGTCTTTATATGCTGCTGTATGGCGGACTGCTGGCGATCATGGGTGGTTTGTTTGTAACTTTGCCGAGCAGTTTCCTGCCGGAGGAGGATCAGGGGTATTTCGTTAACCTGATCCAGTTGCCATCGGGCGCCACGCGTGAGCGATCACAGGAAGTACTAACAAAAGTGGAGCAATTCTATTTGCAACAGCCTGAGGTGGAGCATGTCATCGGCGTACTCGGATTTTCTTTTTTCGGGCGCGGGCAGAATGCCGCTATTACATTCGTACGGCTCAAGGATTGGGATGAACGGCCCGATAAGGAAAATTCTGCCACCTCGATGGTGCAGCGTGCCAACATGGCGCTGTTCCGCATCAAACAAGCCTTTATTTTTGCCATCAATGTGCCGCCGATTCCCGAACTGGCTGCGGTAGGCGGTTTCGATTTCCGCCTGCAGGACAGGGCCGGGCAGGGCCGTGACAAACTCATGGAAGCACGCAACATGGCGCTGGGAATGGCCAGCAAGAATCCTGCCTTGGCAGGTGTACGCCCGGAAGGGCAGGAGCCGGCACCGCAATTGTTGATCGAGATCGACCGCCTGAAAGCACGCACACTGGGTGTCGATATCGCGGATATGAATGAGACTCTGCAATCTGCGCTGGGTGTCGCCTATATCAATGACTTTGTGCGTCAAGGCCGCATCCTGCGTGTGCAGATGCAGGCAGAGCCGGCCACGCGCGCAACGCCGCGAAGCATATTGCAGATACCGGTGCGTAACGTTCAGGGCGGGATGGTGACCTTGTCGGAATTTGCCAGAGCACGCTGGATCGTGGAGCTGCCCAAGCTGGACCGGTTCAATGGTCTGCCTTCGATGAAGATTGCGGGCAAAGCCGCGCAGGGTCGGAGTAGCGGCGAAGCGCTGGAGGCGATGGAGGCGATTGCATCCAGATTGCCGCCGGGCTTTGGTTTCGAATGGGCAGGTACTTCCAGCGAAGAACGCCTTTCCGGCAACCAGGCGCCTTTTTTGTTTGGGCTTTCGGTGATCGCTGTGTTCCTGTGTCTGGCTGCACTGTATGAAAGCTGGACCATACCGATTGCCGTTATTCTGGTTGTGCCAATCGGTATTCTTGGCGCGTTGTCTGCCGTTCATATGCGCGGCTTGAGCAACGACATCTATTTCAAGGTCGGCTTGATCGTTATCATCGGTCTTGCGGCGAAGAATGCGATTCTGATCATTCAGTTCGCGCTTGATCTGCAAAAGAAGGGACATGACCTGATCGATGCCACGTTGGAAGCCTGTCGTCTCAGATTCCGTCCCATCCTGATGACCTCCATCGCTTTTGTGCTGGGCGTGTCGCCGCTGGTCATTTCATCGGGTGCGGGGGCAAACGGACGACACGCCATCGGTACCGGCGTCATGGGCGGCATGATCACCGCAACTGTATTGGCGGTGTTCCTGATACCTGTTTTTTTCGTGGTCATTCGCCGTATCTTTCCCGGCAAAGTACCGCACGAGGAGGAGAAACATGAGTAATCAACCCGAAAACCTCAGTTCGTCCACGAAAAACACGAAAGGAATCAGTTGGATGCGCGGGTGTTGTTGCCAACCATTTGGGTGATAACAAAACTCATGGCATGCACTTAGATTTGTTCGTATTATTTCGTGTATTTCGTGGACAACTGCTTTTTCGAGGATCAATCCGGCAGTTTTTTCCCGCTACGCAGCAGTTCAGCGAATGCATCGGCGGATAGTGCCTTGCTGAAGTAAAAGCCCTGGATTTCATCGCAATGGTTGGTGCGCAGATAATGCAGCTGGTCTGCAGTCTCCACGCCTTCCGCGATGACATGCAGTTTCATGCGCTGTGCCAAGCCGATAATGGAGTCGACGATCATTGCGTCATCCGGCTTGGTGGCAACGCCACGCACGAAAGATTGATCAATTTTCAGGCTGTCGATCGGGAAACGCCTCAGGTAACCGAAATTGGAATAACCCGTCCCGAAATCGTCGAGCGATATCTTTACACCGATCTTCTTCAGTTTATCCATGGTGTCGATCGCACGTTCCGGATCGTTCATCAGCATGCTTTCGGTCAGTTCCAGCTCCAGTCGATGCGGCTCAATGTCATATTTTTCCAATGCATTCCTGACCAGATTATCCAGATGGCCGCTGCGGAACTGGCGTGCCGAAACATTTATGGCGATGCAAATTTCCGGCAATCCCTCTTTCATCCAGGCACGTATCTGGGAACAGGTCTGATCGATCACCCAGTTGCCGATGGAAAGAATCACGCCGGATTTCTCTGCAACCGGAATGAATTCGTTGGGCGATATCCAGCTGCCATCCGATCTCTTCCAGCGCACCAGCGCTTCGGCACCGCTGATCTGTCCGCTGTCGATATTCACTTTAGCCTGGTAGTGCAAATGTAATTCATTGTTCAGAACGGCCCGGCGCAGGTCGTTTTCCAGTTCCAGTTTCATGCGTGCATCTGAATTCAGTTCCGGCGTGTAGAAGGAGAATTGATTGCGGCCGTTCTCCTTGGCCAGATACATCGCGGCATCTGCATTCTTTGTCAATTCGGCCACGGTCAGGCCGTTGTCCGGGAACAGGCTGATGCCGATGCTGCCTCCGATGAATACTTCATGCCCGGTAGAAAGATTGAACGGCTCGCTCAAGGCAGCGAGGATATCGCGCGCAATGACAGCGGCATCCTGTTTTTCTTGCAAAGGTACCGCCAGCAGAATAAATTCGTCGCCACCCAGACGACCCAATATATCGCCATCGCGCAGACGGGCCCGCAGACGTTCGGCCACGCTGCAAAGAAGTTCATCACCGATCAGGTGGCCGAAACTGTCATTTACCTGTTTGAAACGATCCAGATCGATGAACAGCACGCTTAACGCCAGATGATGACGTTTTGCCTGCTCCAGTTCATGCTCCATACGCGACTCAACCGCAGAGCGGTTGAACAGACGTGTCAGGGGATCGTGATGGGCGAGGAATTCCAGTTGCGACTGGCTTTCTTTCAATTTTGAAATATCAGAGAACACGCCGATATAACGTATGGGTTGTTGCCGATCATTGAGGACGGCGCTGATGCTCAACCATTGCGGATAAATCTCGCCGTTTTTACGCCGGTTCCATAGTTCGCCCTGCCAGAAACCGTCTTTAAGCAACGTTTTCCACATGTTTTTATAGAACGCCTGATTCTGCCGCCCCGAATTGAGAATGCCCGGATCCATACCAATGGCTTCATCCCGGCTGTAGCCGGTGATCGTCGTGTAGGCATCGTTGACGGCAATGATATGCGGCTTCGTATCGGTGATCACCACACCTTCGTGTGTGTTCTGCATGACAGCAGCGGCTTCACGCAATTGTTCTTCATTTTTCTTGCGTGCCGTGATGTCGAACAGGGTGGCTACATGGGAAGGTTTACCGTCAAATATGACATTGGCTGCTGTCATTAATACCCAGATTTGTCTCCCGGTTGCGGTGATCAGTTCAACCTCTTCTCCTTTGACGATCTCGCCGGCGAGCTGGCGGGCAATGATTTTTTCCTGGTCGTGCGGATTGGCGTAGAAACACTGTACGCTCAGTCCCATGGCTAATTCTGTCGTGGTTTCGAAAAGTTGTTCGGCGGGACGATTGGCAAAAACCAGTTTTCCGCTTCCTCGGCTGGTGATGAATACAGGGAATGGGGCCGATTCGATCAGATTGCGGTAGCTTTCCTCGCTGTTGCGCAGCAACGATTCGGCCTTGATGCGCTCGATCCTGATCTGTTCCTTGTCGACTGCGATGCCCGTCATGCGGGCAAGATCGCCGATCAGTTCGAGTTCGGCTGGTGATGGAGCACCTGGTTCGGTATAGTACACGGCGAACGTGCCGAGTACTTCGCCTGCTGCATTATTGAACGGAACGGATGTGCAGGAGGCGATTCCTGCGCGTTGAGCCAGATCTCGATAATCTCGCCAATAGGCATGCGTCTGGACATTTTCGACAATGACAGTTTTACCTGTGTATGCAGCAGTTCCGCACGACCCCACATCCGGCCCCGGGCGAAGACCATCAATCGCATCATTGTAGAAATCGGGCAAACTGGGGGCGATGCCTTCCCCCAGGCAACCGGTAGTTTTGTCGATCTGCAGTACGGATGCACGCATTAAAGGAAATATTTCCTCGGTCTGTCGAATGGCGTACAACAATATTTCCTGCAATGGGTGATTGGTTGCAATCCTTTCCAGCATTCCGTTGCGGGCCACCTGCATCTTCTCGTTTTGTTTGCGTTCACTGATGTCCTGCTTGACGGCGATGAAATGCGTGATGTCCCTGTTTTCTGCATACACCGGCGTGATGGTCATCTCTTCAGTGTAGGTTGAACCGTCTTTGCGTTTATTGACCAGTTCACCGTGCCAGACGTCGCCGCCCAGGATGGTGTTCCACATCTCATCATAGAATTCACGCGACTGGACGCCGGATTTCACCAGATCTTTTGGATGCATGCCGATCGTTTCCTCGAGTGCATAACCGGTCATCTTCGAAAATGCCGGATTTGCCCACAGGATGTTGGCATCCTTGTCGGTGATAACCACTGCGTTGGCGGAAGAGTTGAGTGCCGTGTCCTGCAGATGTAGTTGTGTTTCAGAGCGTTTGCGTTCGGTCAGGTTGCGGGCGACGGCAACGATGTAGCGCTCACCATCTTTCCAGATCATGCGCGCGTTGATTTCAACCGGGAAAATGGTTCCGTCCCGGCGTCGATGCATGGTCTCGGTTAAACGGTGGCCTTCTCGAGCGATGACTTCCAACTCGGCTTGCCAGAGCGGACCTGCCTGAAGACGGGTGGTGAAGGCAAAGATTGTCATGCGTAACAGCTCATCACGCGTGTAACCCAGATCCAGACAGGCTTGTTCGTTGCAATCGACAATATCGCCGCTTTCAGCGCGCAGGACGATGATGGCATCGTTTACCTGCTCCATCAGGTTGTGATACAGCAGTTGCTGGCGCGTCTGTTCTATTTGCAATTGCGCAAGGTGCAGATTATTGCGCTGGTGTTCCAGCGTTTCCCACAGGAACTCGAAATAGCGCCCCTGCATGGTCTTGACGAAATCGTGACGGGTGACAATGCCGGCCAGTTTTCCGTCTTCAACGACAACCAGACGGCGTATATTGGCCGATTCCATTTGCTTCATGGCTTCCGGTATCGACAGGGAGGCATCGATGGTTCGTACAGGTGATTTCATCACGCTCGCAATGCCAACCTGTGCCGGATCGCCTATGGTGCGCGCGAGTCTGGCAGCATCGCGCTCTGTGAGGATGCCGACGGGGATATTTTTCCGGGTGACAATGACGCAACTGATCTTTTTCTGGGACATCAGGTCTACCGCATCGGCCAGCATTGCGTCTTCTTTCAGGCTGATGAGATCGCGCGTCATGGCGTTGCCGACGTTCTTGATGCCGACCAGGTATTCCATGCCCATGTGCTGCAGGAAATCCGCTTCGCTGACCACGCCAGTGACACTGCCGGCATCGTCTACCACGACAAGATGGCGGAAACCCTTTTCCGAGATCAGACGGTAAGCGTCGTGAAAATCCAGATCGGCCGGTGCTGTAAGCGGAGAGGGGCTCATCACATCGGACATGCGCAGTTTCGTCACTGTTTTGCGTTCTGCCATCAGGCGGATGGCGTCTTGCTCGGTAAAAATGCCTTGCGGGTGGTTTGCCTTGTCTACTGCGACCACGCAACTGATGCGCATGGATTCCATGCTGGCGAGTACTTCCGGCAAAGGCGCCTCCGGCGCGACAGTGAACACCGATGGAGAGAGGATGGATTGTAGGGTGAGTTTATGATGCATATCAGCATAATACCCATGGGCTTGTTGCTATT
>JBNLBY010000023.1:0-31018 GCA_050303535.1 Sideroxydans sp.
AGTAATTTTTTGTGAGTAACGCAGTATTGCAACGAAATTTGGATTTTTAGAGGTGGCCATATGCGACTGAGCAAGATCACCACACGCACGGGCGACGACGGCACCACAGGATTGGCCGACGGTTCACGCCTGCCCAAGGATCATCCGCGTATAGCCGCTATCGGCAGCGTGGATGAGCTCAACAGCCACCTCGGCGTACTGCTCACCGAATCCCTGCCGGAAAATGTACGCGAAGAATTGTTGCACATCCAGAACGATCTGTTCGATCTCGGTGCCGTGCTCGCTTCGCCTGGCGCACCATTCGATGCGGCCAGACTTTCCCGTCTGGATACCGCCATCGCACACTACAACGCGAACTTGCCGCCACTCAAGGAATTCATCCTGCCCGGTGGATCGCCTGCCGCCGCGCTATGCCATGTCGCACGTAGCGTTGCACGCCGTGCAGAACGCGATTATCTGCAGTTGTCGCAAAACGAAACAGCCCCGGCAGAGGGGCTGCAATATCTCAATCGACTTTCGGATCTGCTGTTCGTGTTATGCCGCATACTGAATCAGGCGGCAAACCAGACAGAAACGCTGTGGCAACGATAAGCATCGACTGGGCTGGCGTATTGGGACAGCCTAGTCGAATGGCTATGCAAAGCTAAAACTAAGGCGAGGACGCCGGGGTTTTCGGTTTGCGCAAATCCAGTAAAAAAATCACGTAGCCGGACAGGCAATAACCGAGAAAAAGCATGAACAGGTTCAAAGGCGGGTTCTGTGCCACAAAGATGAAGAACAGCACAACCAGGAAAATAACGATGAACGGCACACTCTTGCGCATGTTGATCGATTTGAAACTGTAATACTTGAGGTTGCTGACCATGCTCAGTCCGGCGAATACGGTAAGCAATGCTGCGTACCAGCGCAATTCGTAGCCGGTAAACCGGTTATCCAGCATGACCCAGACGAATCCCGCCACCAGTGCGGCCGCAGCCGGACTGGGCAAACCCTGAAAGAAACGTTTGTCGACCACGTCGATATTGGTATTGAAACGCGCCAGGCGCAGTGCAGCCCCCGCACAGTAAATGAAAGCAGCGAACCAGCCCCACTTGCCAAGATCGCGAAATGCCCATTCGTACATCAGGATGGAGGGCGCAACGCCGAACGACACCATGTCGGACAGGCTATCGTACTCCGCACCGAATTCACTCTGCGTATGCGTCATACGCGCCACACGCCCGTCCAGGCCGTCCAGCACCATGGCGATAAAAACAGCCACGGCGGCATATTCAAACTTGCTGTTCATCGCCTGCACGATGGCATAGAAACCCGCAAACAGCGCAGCAGTCGTAAACAGGTTTGGCAGCAAATAGATGCTGCGTCGCCTCAAGTTCGATTGTTGTACGCGTTGATTCGGGTCGATCATTGAATTAAAGCCTGGCCAGAATGGTTGAAGTGGCAGACACTTTATCACCGATGGCAACCTTGACGGTAGCGGTCAACGGCAAATAAACGTCAACACGCGAACCGAAACGGATAAAACCGTAACGCTGACCGCGCGCCAATGTATCGCCCGCCTTGATATAACACAGGATGCGGCGTGCAACGAGTCCGGCGACCTGCACAAAGGTGACAGTCTGCCCGTCAGCTGTCGTCAGCACCACCGCATTACGCTCATTATGCGTAGAGGCCTTGTCCAGAGCAGCATTCACGAATTTCCCCGGAAAATACAGCACTTTTTGCACTGTGCCATCCACCGGGCTGCGGTTGGAGTGCACGTTGAACACATTCATGAACACACTAACCAGGATCGCCTCGCGTTCAGCGTAGGGGTCATGCGCACGTTCGACCTTGATGACGCGGCCATCGCAAGCCGAGAGAACAGCGCCGGCATCCTGCGGAATATCACGCGCAGGATCGCGAAAGAACTGCAACACGAAGACAAAAATGATCCACAACGGAATCGACCAAGTGACGCACCAGACGGTTGCGGCAACAGCCAGTACCAGCGAGATCGCAAGAAACGGCCAGCCCTCGCGGGCGATGATGGGGTGGGGATAGTTACTCATAGGATTGAGGATTTAGGATTGAGCAAGGCTGGAAAGAGGACCGGGATTTGAAAGCTCTCGCCCCTCAATCCTCGATCCTCATTCCTGGTTCCTAGTTCTTGGATTGATCGACCAGTTTGTTCTTGCTGATCCACGGCATCATGGCGCGCAGCTTGCCGCCGACAACTTCGATCGGATGCTCCGCATTCAAGCGGCGGCGCGCGGTCATTTCCGGATAATTGGTGCGGCCTTCCAGGATGAATTGCTTGGCGTAGGAACCGTTCTGGATATTGGCCAGACATTCCTTCATCGCAGCACGCGCCTGATCGCTGATCACGCGCTGGCCGGTGACGTACTCGCCGTACTCGGCATTGTTCGAGATTGAGTAGTTCATATTGGCGATACCGCCTTCGTACATCAGGTCGACGATCAGTTTCAATTCGTGCAGACACTCGAAATAGGCCATCTCGGGTGCGTAACCCGCTTCAGTCAGTGTCTCGAAACCGGCCTTGACCAGTTCCACCGCGCCACCGCACAGCACAGCCTGCTCGCCGAACAGGTCGGTTTCGGTCTCTTCACGGAAATTGGTCTCGATCACGCCGCCCTTGGTGCCGCCGTTGGCTGCCGCGTAAGACAATGCGATATCTTTCGCTTTGCCGCTCTTGTCCTGGTACACCGCGATCAATGTGGGCACGCCGCCGCCTTTCAGGTATTCGGAACGCACGGTGTGGCCGGGGCCTTTTGGCGCGATCATAATCACATCCACATCGGCGCGCGGCACAACCTGGTTGTAATGCACATTAAAACCATGGGCAAAAGCCAGGGCTGCCCCGGCTTTCATGTTCGGCGCGACTTCGCTGTTGTACACATCGGGAATATTTTCGTCCGGCAACAACATCATCACCACATCGGCGCTCTTCACTGCAGCAGCCACTTCGGAAACCTTCATGCCCGCACCCTCGGCCTTCTTCCAGGAAGCACCATTCTTGCGCAGGGCAACGGTCACATTGACGCCCGACTCTTTCAGGTTCTGAGCATGGGCATGGCCCTGGGAACCGTAGCCGATGATGGTTACTTGCTTGCCCTTGATCAGGGACAGGTCTGCGTCTTTGTCGTAATAAACTTTCATGTTGGCCTCGTCGAAAAAATTCAGTCGTAAAAAATCGTTACAGCTTCAGGATGCGGTCACCGCGCCCTATGCCGGATGCGCCGGTACGCACCGTTTCCAGGATCAGGGCAGGATCGATCGCCTGCAGGAAGCGATCCAGCTTGAGTTCTGTCCCGGTCAGTTCGATGGTGAAAGTATCGTCCGAAACATCAATGATGCGGCCGCGAAAAATATCGGTCATGCGTTTCAGTTCTTCGCGATCCTTGCTGACGGCGCGCACCTTGACCAGCATCAATTCGCGTTCGATATGATCGCCGTCGGTCAGATCCATCATCGTCACCACATCCACCAGCTTGTTGAGCTGCTTGTTGATCTGTTCGATCACATCGTCGGAACCGCTGGTAACGATGGTCATACGCGACATGGTCGGGTCTTCGGTCGGCGCTACAGTCAACGACTCGATGTTGTAAGCACGCGCAGAAAACAGGCCGGATACGCGTGACAGTGCACCGGATTCGTTTTCCATCAGCAAAGAGATGATGTGTCGCATGTTACAGGTCCTCCGCCAGGATCACTTCGGACAGCCCCTTGCCACCGGGTACCATGGGATACACGTTCTCTGCCGAATCGGTACGGAAATCCATGAACACCAGTTCTTTCTTGCGCTCAAAAGCTTCTTTCAGCGCCCCTTCAACATCAGAAGGTTTTTCCACCAGGATACCGACATGACCGTAAGCCTCTGCCAGTTTCACGAAATCAGGCAAGGCATCCATATAGGAATGCGAGTAACGGTTGCTATGAAAAAATTCCTGCCACTGCCGCACCATGCCCAGATAGCGGTTGTTCAACGCGATGATCTTGATCGGCAGATCATATTGCTTGCAGGTAGACAGTTCCTGGATGTTCATCTGGATGCTGCCATCGCCCGTTATGCATGCAACAGGCGCATCGGGATGCGCCATCTGCACGCCCATTGCGGCCGGAAAGCCGAAACCCATCGTACCCAGGCCGCCGGAGTTGATCCAGCGCCGCGGCTGATTGAATTTGTAGTACTGCGCCGTCCACATCTGGTGCTGGCCCACATCGGACGTCACGAAAGCTTCACCCTTCGTGATCTTGTGCAATGTCTCGATGACGTACTGCGGCTTGATCAGTTCGCTGGAATTCCTGTACGCCAGCGAATCCGCGCTGCGCCACTCGTCAACCTGTTTCCACCAGTCTTTCAGGGCGGATGCATCCGGTTTTTTCTTGCTGTTTTTCAGCACAGCCAACAACTCAGAGACCACATGCGCCACATCACCGACAAGAGACACATCCACCTTCACCCGCTTGGAGATGGAAGCGGGATCAATGTCAATATGGATGATCTTGCGCGGCACCGAATTGAAGTGCGCCACATTACCGATCACGCGATCATCGAAACGCGCACCTACCGCCAGCAACACATCGCAATGCTGCATGCCCATATTGGCTTCATAAGTACCGTGCATGCCGAGCATGCCCACGAACTGCCCATCGTCTGCGGGATAGCCGCCCAGCCCCATCAATGTATTGGTGCAGGGCGCGCCGAGCAGACGTACCAGTTCGGTCAATTGTCTGGCTGCATCGGAAAGGATCACGCCGCCGCCCGCATAAACCATGGGCCGTTTGGCACCCAGCAGCATTTGAGCTGCCCGTTTGATCTGGTCGGCATCCCCCTGAACCTGCGGATTGTAGGAACGGATGCTCACATCGGACGGATACTCATATTCCGTTTTCTGATTTGAAACATCCTTGGGAATATCCACCAACACTGGGCCGGGACGCCCGCTTTTAGCCAGGTAAAACGCCTTTTTCAGCGTCACAGCAATATCTTTGGGGTCTTTCACCAGGAAATTGTGCTTCACGCAAGGACGCGTGATACCCACTGCATCCACTTCCTGGAATGCATCTTCACCGATGAAACTGGTCGGCACCTGGCCGCTGATCACCACCAATGGGCTTGAATCCAGGTAGGCCGTGGCAATGCCGGTAACGGCATTAGTCACGCCGGGACCGGACGTCACGATCGCCACGCCGACCTTGTCGGTAGAACGTGCATAGCCATCTGCGGCATGCACTGCCGCCTGCTCGTGACGCACCAGCACATGCTTGACCTGTTCCTGCTTGAACAGCTCATCATAAATAAACAATACCGCTCCGCCGGGATAACCGAAAACGTATTCGATCCCTTCTTCCTGCAAACAGCGGGTGATTATTTCTGCGCCGGTCAGTTCCATGAAACCACTACCTTGATAAATCAAACGAAAGACCGCGCAAGATATAGGCTGGCGGCATTTTGGTCAACCCCTGAAGGGCGCTGGGAGCGTTGAAATCCCTTACCCGGGCAGTATCTTGCTAGTATCTGTTCCGTACACACTGGAGCCCGCAAAACTGTCCACGCCACAGCAACTTTCCGAATTCCTCACCCAGGTTGAACGCCGTGCATACAAGCAGGCGCAATTTGCCGTGCGTGACGAACATGCAGCACTGGATATCGTGCAGGACGCCATGCTGAAACTTGCCGAACGCTATGGAAATCGCCCGGCGGAAGAATTTCCCATGTTGTTCCAGCGTATTCTGCAAAACACCATCCGCGATTTTTACCGCCGCCAGCGGGTACGTACGCTCTGGACGACCCTATTTTCGTCATTTACCCCAAGTCATAAGGAAGAGACATTCGACCCGCTGGAAACCCTGCAGGACGAGGGCAATCGCACGCTTCCGGCACGACCGGACGATGCATTGGTACAATCGCAATTGATCACGGTAATTGAGGAGGCATTGAGCGAATTACCGGCACGTCAACGTGAAGCCTTCCTGCTACGTTACTGGGAGGAACTGGACACCGCTGAAACGGCAGCTGTCATGGGCTGTTCGGAGGGTAGCGTCAAGACTCATTGTTCGCGCGCCATCCACACGCTCTCCGTATTACTGAGAGAAAAAGGTATAGACCTGTCATGAACGACACATTGAAATTGAATACGCGCGAGATAGGACGATTGCTCAATCGCTCCGCGGATCAACTTGATCAGGAAACCTTGAATAAATTGCAGTCTTCCCGTTGTACCGCATTGAAATATCAGCAAAAAAAGCAGCAAGCCCCCGCTTTGGCCTGGCTGGTGCAGCATGGCCTGATCGGCACTCATTCGCCCGGCCATAAAGCGCTTGGCTTCGGGATGGGCATGTTGCTCGCGCTAATCCTGCTTGGCAGTATTTTCTATTTGCAACCCGCCGGGGAGATTGACCATGCAGAAATTGATATTGCCATACTGACTGATGACCTGCCTGTCGATCTTTATGTCGATTAACCGGATGCGGATTCGCATGATGCCTGGAAAATTACTGTCCATTGCACTTCTGGCAATGTCGAGCAGCCTGCCTTTGACAGCCAATGCAGGATCCTGGAACAGTCTGGATCCACAACAGAAGGAAGCGCTGGCCCCTTTATCCAGCACCTGGAATTCATTGTCGAAGGCTCAGCAGACCAACTTTCTTGCGATTGCCAAGCGCTACCCCGAACTGGATACAGAAAAACAGCAACGCCTGCACTCACGCATGACACAGTGGAGCAAACTCACCCCGGAGCAGCGGCAGCGTGCCCGTGAAAAGTACAGGGCCTTCAGTAAAGTCCCGCCGGAGAAACGCGAAGCGGTCAAGCAAATGGTGCGGGAATCTCAGGATGCCGAAACACCCGCAATGCAGAAACGGTAACAACCGCCTCCTGTGCTGAGAGGAATCACCGTTGTTCGGTACGCCAGAGCATACCCAGCGCCAGCGCCAGAAACAGCCAACTCATCGCGGTGGCGCTCAACAAAGGCGACCAGTCTTTCAAAGCGCCGACATTGGCAAACAGCCTGCCTATAAAGTGAAAACTCAGGCCCAGCACGATCCCCATGAATATTTTGCCGCTGATGCCGCCTTCGCGGCGCTGATAGGCGGAAAAAGGCAAAGCCAGCAACATCATCACCAGCACCGCAAACGGATAGACCAGCTTATTCCACATCGCAATATCATAGCGAGCGGTCTTCTGGTGATTGTCGCGCAGGTGCACGGTATATTGATACAGGTTCCAGGCAGACATCTGCTCAGGCACCACCAGTAAAACACTCAAAATATCCGGATTCAGCGATGATTGCCACTCAACGCGCGGCCGGTTGTCCGTGGTTGTTCCCTGTTCGCTGAAAAACGTCTGCCGCACCCCCTCCAGTTGCCAACGCTCAACATCCAGGTATGAAGCCCGCTCCGCCGCGGTAATGCTGCGCAAATGATAGCGATCATCGAATTCGTAGATGCTGACATCAAGCAATGAAGTATCCGGCAACACGCTCCGCACGTTAATAAAGCTGTGCTCGTCCTTCACCCATACACCCGACCTGAATTCCTTTACCGAGACTTTCGCTTTCTGGGCCTGTAGCCGCAATTGCTGCGCCATTCGTTCGCTCGGTGGCGAGATCATTTCTCCAAACGCAAAACACAATATCACCAGCGGCATGCCAATCCTGAGCAGCGCCTTTATCATCTGCTTGAGTGACACACCGGAACTGCGATACACAGTCAATTCCGAACTGGCCGCCATCTGTACCATGGCAAAGATGGTTCCGATCAATACCGCAACCGGAAACAGCTCATAAATATGCCCGGGAATGGTCAGCGCCACGAACAGCAGCACATAACCCAGGCTGTAGTCGCCGCGCCCCATCGAATTCAGTTCATTGATCAGATCAAGCAAGGCGAAAAGCATAATGAGCGCCGCGAATACAAGCGCGATGCTGGCATAGATCTCACGCTTCAAATAACGGGTGAGCAATTTCATCGTTTGAACCAGCGCCAGGAAGACGGTGAGGAGCGGTGATAGAACAGTATCAGCATCACCATAAACATGAACATGTGAATACTCCACAGACCGACCACAGGATTAAGGACGCCACGTCCTACCCATGAATTGGTTACGCTGATCATATTGTTGTAGAACATATAGATCATAATGGCACCAATCAGATTGATGGACCGCCCGACACGCGGATTCACATAACTCAGCGGAATCGCCAGCATTGCAAGAATAAATGCACTGAGCGGCAAACCAACACGCCACTCCAGTTCGGCGATATGCAATGGCGTCAGGTGACGCAATAAATATAAAGTCGTATAAGCCTTGAAGTTCGGCTGCTCCTGGCGCAACTCGGCCGGCTCGATACGCATGGCATAACGCTCGAATTCGACGATCCTGAAATCCGCCTGTCCGGGAATCCCCTCATAGCGCGTACCGTTGAGCATCACCAGAAATCGATCGCCGTTGGCCACGGTTTCCTGAAACCCTTTCCTGGCGAACATCGTTCCCTCTTTTCCATACTGGGAAGAATGCACAAAGATGTTGTCTACGCGTTTTTTGTCCGCGTCCACTTCTTCCAGAAAGAACACACGATCAGCATGTTTGGATTCGCGGAATGCACCCGGTGTCGCGGCAGACACATCGTCGCGACTGTCCAGCCTGCGTTTGAATTCGTCGACCTTGGACAATGCCCATGGGGACAGCACAAGACTCATCAAAGCGATCAACAACGTTACCGGAATGGCATAGCCCAGCACCGGGCGTATCCATCGGGTCAGCCCGATACCGGAAGTAAACCACACCACCATCTCGCTATCGCGATAGCTGCGCGTCAGCGTCAACAGAACTGACAGGAAAAGACCGATGGAAAGCAGCACGGGCAGATAATTGAGCGAGGTGAACCCCATGATCGCCAGCACCCCATCCACCGCCAGCACGCCACGTACCGATTCACCCAGCAGGCGAACCAGTTGGGTTAACACGACAATGCCGAGCAGCACGGAAGACACCAGCAAACCCGTGGTTGCGAACTCGCGCACCAGAGACCAGAAAAAGATGCCATATGCTTGCGGCTGCTTTGACTTTAGTGGTTGGGATTGCGGATAATCCGGCATTGGGGCAATTTAGGGTTTCCAAGAGGAGAAGCGTGTGGAATTTAGCATAAAACAGGGCAGTCCGGAAAAACTGAAGAGCGGCTGCATCGTGGTCGGCGTATTCGACGGAGGCAAATTATCGAAGGCCGCACAGGTACTCGACAAGGCTGCAAAACATGCGCTCAGCAACATCATCAAGCGCGGCGACATGAACGGCAAGTCTGCAACCACACTGTTGCTGCACAAATTGCCCGGTGTAACTGCCGAGCGCGTCCTGCTGGTCGGCCTGGGCAAGGCCGACGAGCTCAACAGCAAAACTACCCTGGAAATCCTCAACACCACTTTTCGCGCCCTGAATGGCACACCCGCCAAAGATGCCGTGTTGTTCATCACAGACGATGGAGTAGGCAAGGGTGCACCCTGGGCCCTCAAACAGGCCGTATTCATCGCCGCCGAACAGGCCTTCCGCGCCGACGGCATGAAGCGCAAACCCGCCAAAGCGGCTACGCTGAAACGCATCACCTTCGCCACGCTGAACAAACCGGCTGCGACATTAAAGACCGTACTCGACCAGGCTGCCGCCACTGCACGCGGCATGGAACTCACCAAGACCCTGGGCAACCTGCCCGGCAACATCTGCACCCCGACCTATCTTGCCGCAAAGGCACTCGCACTTGGCAAGGCACACAAGAACATCAAGACCACCGTGCTGGACGAAAAGGCCATGCAGAAACTGGGCATGGGTTCGTTGCTCTCCGTCACGCGCGGCAGCGAACAGCCGGCCAAACTCATCACCATGGAATATGCCGGTGCGTCCAAAACGCAAAAACCCATCGTGCTGGTCGGCAAAGGCATCACCTTCGACAGCGGTGGCATCTCGCTCAAGCCCGGCGCCGATATGGACGAGATGAAATACGACATGAGCGGCGCAGGCGCTGTACTGGGCACCCTGCAGGCCATCGCCGAGATGGGACTCAAACTCAACGTGGTCGGCGTCATCCCGACCTGCGAGAACCTGCCCAGCGGCCGCGCCACCAAACCCGGCGACATCGTCACCAGCATGTCAGGCCAGACCATCGAGATACTGAACACCGATGCCGAAGGCCGTCTCATCCTCTGCGACGCACTGACCTACTCGAAAAAATTCAACCCGGACACCGTAATCGACATCGCCACCCTCACCGGCGCCTGTGTGATCGCGCTGGGCCATGTTGCCAGCGGCATGTTCGCGAACGAAGACAAGCTCGCCAAAGAACTGCTGACCGCCGGCGAGCAATCTCATGACCGCGTCTGGCAATTGCCGCTATGGGAAGACTACCAGCCGCTGCTGGACAGCAATTTCGCCGACATGCAGAACATCGGTGGCCGCGCCGGAGGCACCATCACCGCGGCCTGCTTCCTCGCGCGCTTCACCAAGGACTACCGCTGGGCGCACCTGGACATTGCCGGCACTGCCAACAAATCCGGCAAGGACAAGGGCGCGACCGGACGTCCGGTACCCTTGCTGACGCAATATTTGATCAACCGCACAACAAAGGCGTAAAACCTGATGTCCACGAAAAACACGAAACTCACGAACAAACCATTTTTGTGTCTTTCGTGCATTTCGTGGACAAATTGAATTCGATTTATGACAAAAGTAGATTTTTATACTGGTAGTGAGGATAAGCTGCGCACCGCCTGCCAGCTCAGCCACAAGGCAATGCAGAACGGCCTGCGCGTGCTGCTACACACGCCGGACGACGACACTGCCGGCAAACTGGACAAGCTGTTGTGGCACTTCCCCGCCATTGCCTTCATGCCGCATTGCCGCAGCCACGAAGCCGACGCCGCAACCGCGCCCGTCGTCATCGGCCACGACGAAAACTTTCCGCATTTGGAACTGCTCATCAGCCTGCATAACGAATGCCTGCCGTTCTTCAGCCGCTTCGAACGCGTCATCGAGATCGTCGGCATGGACGAAGAAGACACCAGGCTGGGACGCGAACGCTACAGTTTTTACAAGAATCGCGGTTACGAGATGCGCCACTTCGACCTGCGCAAGACCTGAATTCAGCAATCGACAGCACAGGATGGGTATCGCCACATTCAACCCATCCCGCCAAGAACGACCAAGCCGACCACACCCCTGTATAATTGCGCCTTTTCCGGCACCGATAACACACACGTTCCACGAACATGACTCAGCAAAAAGAACTCGCAAAAAGTTTTGACCCGAAAGACATCGAAGCACGCTGGTACCCCGCTTGGGAAAACGCCGGTTACTTCAAGGCCGGACTCGACACCTCGAAAAAAGAGAATTTCTGCATCCTGCTGCCGCCACCCAATGTCACCGGCACGCTGCACATGGGCCACGGATTCAACCAGACCCTGATGGATGCGCTCACGCGCTACCACCGTATGCGCGGCGACAATACATTATGGCAACCGGGCACCGACCATGCGGGCATCGCCACGCAGATCGTGGTCGAACGTCAGCTCGATGCGCAGAAGATTTCGCGCCACGACCTCGGCCGCGAGAAATTCATCGAAAAAGTCTGGGAGTGGAAGGAATATTCCGGCAACACCATCACCAAACAGATGCGCCGTCTCGGCACCTCGCCCGACTGGTCGCGCGAACGCTTCACCATGGACGAAGGTCTGTCCAGGGCCGTCACCGAGACCTTCGTACGCCTGTTTAACGAAGGCCTGATCTACCGCGGCAAGCGCCTGGTGAACTGGGATCCCGAACTGCATACTGCCGTATCCGACCTCGAAGTGGTGCAGGAAGAAGAAGACGGTTTCATGTACCACATCCGCTACCCGCTGGCGGATGGATCCGGTCACCGTTGCGACGACGCGCCCCGAGACCATGCTCGGCGACGTGGCCGTGATGGTGCACCCGGAAGACGAGCGCTACAAAAATCTGCACGGAAAATATGTAAAGCTCCCTCTTTCACTTGATATCGGAAGCAACTCTCAAGATGGAATAAAGAGTTGGAGAAAAATTCCCATCATCACTGACGAATATGTGGACAAGGAATTCGGCACTGGCGTGGTGAAGGTAACACCCGCGCATGACTTCAATGACTATGCGGTAGCACAACGTCACAAATTACCCCTATTTAACATCTTTACATTGGATGGAAAAATAATCGGCGACTCAATTGAACACGACCCCTCGTGGCAATGGAGAAAATACACTCCAGAAGAAAGTCCTGGAGTAAAGGGCAATGTTCGTTTTGACTATCCGCTGGATCAATCCAATATCCCTGAAAAATATCGCGGTATGGACCGCTTCGACGCGCGCAAGCAGATCTGCGCTGATCTCGAAGCCGCGGGGCTATTCGAAAAGACCGAAAAACACAAAATGAAAGTACCGCGCGGCGACCGCACCCATGTGGTGATCGAGCCCATGCTGACCGACCAGTGGTTCGTTGCCATGAGCAAGCCGGGCAATGGCGGCAAGAGCATCACCGAACAGGCGCTGTCGTGCGTCGCATCGGGCGAGATCAAATTCCACCCGGAAAACTGGGTCAATACCTACAACCAGTGGCTGAACAACATCCAGGACTGGTGCATCTCGCGCCAGCTGTGGTGGGGCCACCAGATTCCTGCGTGGTACGGCACCAATGGCGAAGTGTTCGTCGCACACGACGAGACGGAAGCGCGCAAGCTGGCTGATAAAGCCGGTTACGCGGGCCAGCTCGACCGCGATGCCGACGTGCTCGACACCTGGTTTTCCTCCGCGCTGTGGCCGTTCTCCACGCTGGGCTGGCCCGAGCAGACCCCGGACCTGCGTATGTACTACCCCACGCAGGTCATGGAGACCGCGCACGACATCATCTTCTTCTGGGTCGCACGCATGGTGATGATGACCAAACACATCACCGGCAAGATCCCGTTCAATGACGTGTATGTGCATGGCCTGATACGCGATGCGGAAGGCCAGAAGATGTCCAAGTCCAAGGGTAATGTGCTGGACCCCATCGACCTCATTGACGGCATCGGCGTCGACGACCTGGTGAAAAAACGCACCACCGGTCTGATGAATCCAAGGGATGCGGAAAAGATCGAGAAGCGCACGCGCAAGGAATTTCCAGAAGGCATTCCCGCGTTCGGCACCGACGCCTTAAGGTTCACGTTCGCCTCGCTCGCTTCACCCGGCCGCGACATCAAGTTCGACATGCAGCGCTGCGAAGGTTATCGCAACTTCTGCAACAAGCTGTGGAACGCCACTCGTTTTGTCTTGATGAACTGCGACGGCAAGGATGTCGGGCAGGACGAAGCGCTGCCGCTGGAATTTTCCGCTGCCGATAAGTGGGTAATTAGCAAACTGCAACAAGCCGAATTTGAAACTCGGAATGATTTTGCAACTTACCGTTTCGACATGGCCGCGCGAGAAATTTACGAGTTGGTGTGGGATAACTATTGCGACTGGTATCTGGAATTAGCGAAAGTGCAGATAGCGAACGGCAACGAGGTACAGCAACGCGCTACGCGCCGCACGCTGGTGCGTGTGCTCGAGGCCATCCTGCGCCTCGCGCATCCCATCATCCCTTTCATCACCGAAGAACTATGGCAATCGATCGCGCCGATGGCGAACAAATACGGCAACAGCATCATGCTGCAACCCTATCCAAAAGGGGATGCGGAGAAAATTGATAACGATGCATGCCATCAGGTCGATATATTGCAGAAGTTAGTCACTGCCTGCCGCAGTCTGCGCAGCGAAATGAACCTGTCCCCCGCGGCACGCGTGCCGCTGATCGCCGCAGGCGATGCAACGATTCTCAACGCGCTTGCGCCCTACATCAGCAGCCTCGGAAAACTCAGCGAAGTACAGGTGGTCGCCGAATTGCCGGACGGAGATGCGCCTGTTTCCATTGTCGGCCATTTCAAATTGATGCTGAAGGTGGAGATCGACGTCGCCGCCGAGCGCGAGCGCCTGGACAAGGAAATTGCACGCCTGAACAATGAAGTCGCCAAGGCCAACGCCAAACTCGGCAACGAGAGCTTTGTCGCACGCGCACCGGCAGCAGTGGTTGAACAGGAAAAGAAACGGCTGAAAGATTTTGGTACGACGCTGGCGCAGTTGCAGGCGCAGCGCAAGAAGCTGGGATAAAAAAACAATCAGTCCACGAAAAACACGAAAAGCACGAAAGAAAACTGCTTAAGGTTGGTTTGCGTACCTTTCGTTTTATTGTGGGCTGAAAAGGTAATGCAAATGTCCAGGAAATTCACAAAATAACGGCCGAAATTCTGCAACAGCTTTTCGTGTTTTTCGTGGACTATTGCTTTTAGCGGCGGCGGATCAGGAAGATAAATTCACCACCCTGCTCCGTGGATGACAGCAGTTCGTTTCCGGTCTTGCTGCAAAAATCCACAAAATCCTTGGGTGAGCCTTTGTCGGTCGCGACGACTTTCAGCACTTGTCCGGTATTCATCACCGACAGCGATTTCTTGGCACGCAGGATGGGCAGCGGACACGCCAGTTGGCGCACATCCAGCTCGGTATCGAAAGCCTGGTTATCCACACCCCTACTCCTCGCTCTTGTCGTCGCTCAGCAAACGCGAAATCCGCGTATTGGCCATGGACAGGCGTTTTACCAGCATACCCAGAAAAGCTTCGCTGAAATGATAACGGCAACTGGGTGAAACATTTGTCAGCACCTCCGGATCGATTTCGATCAGTGTTACATCGGTTTTGGAAAAAACATCGGTGGAGCGACGCGCATCCGCACCGGCGAGATGCGCCATTTCGCCAAAACAGTCGCCCTCATGCAGCAGACTCAATAGCCTGTTCTGCTTGACCACGCGCACCGATCCACTGGCGATGATGAAGAAATTCACATCTTCCGCACCTTCTGAAATAATCGGCTCATCCCTGGAAACCTTGTGCCATTCGCTGACGCGCAACACCTCCCACAGTTCGACATCGCTGAAGTTACCGAAGAAACCCAATGCACGCAGCGTATTGAATTTTTCAGTATCGAAAAATTCATCCTGTTGCGGCACGTTGTAGCTGATCAATGCAACCAGATCACGCGCAAACTCGTCCCATGTCTGGTAGCGCTGTTCCAGATCCTTATTCATGGCGCGCAGCACAATATCATCCATTTCGCGCGGAATCTCGGGACGGAAAGTACTGGGCGGCGGCGGATCGATGTTCATGATCTGGTAGATCATGCTGTAACTGTTGGCTGCATCGAACGGCAGCTTGCCGGTGAGTAAACGGTACATCGTTACGCCCAGTGAATAGATATCGGTCTGGTGCGTCAGCGGATGTTCCTTGATCTGCTCGGGTGACATATAGGCAGGTGAACCCACACCACTGACCTGCGTACTCTGCTGGTTTTCAATCACTGCCGCGCCGAAATCCGAAATCTTGATATCGCTCTCGCCGCGAATAAGGATATTTGCCGGCTTGATATCGCGGTGCGTAACACCCTGATATTGGGCATATTCAAGCGCTTTGCTGCATTTATAGATGATCTCGGCGATGCGGCCCAGATTCATCAGGTGATCGACTTCGCCGTATTTCTCCAGCGTCTCGCCTTCAAAATATTCCATCACCACATAGTTCACATCGCCTTCCATCACGGCATCATGGATTTTCACGATATGCGGATGCGACAGTTTCCCTGCAAGCGATGCCTCGGTCAGCAACAGTTTGCGATAAGCCTTGGCACGATCAGCATCGCGCAAATTGTTCAAGTTGAATACCTTGAGGGCCACCTGTTGCTGGTTAAACGGGTCGAGCGCAAGATACACGGTACTGGTCGCACCGCGTCCCAATTCCTTGACGATCTCGTATTTGCCAAATTTATCCATAATCACTGAAACGCTTAAGAGTGCTGCATTCTGAAGTCTGGACGACGCCCTGTCCAGCAACCCTGAACTATACAAGGAATTACAGTGCCCGGGGAACCAGACCGGGTGCGGTGCTATCATACCGGCCATGTATAAATATCTTCTCTTCGCTCTCCTGACTCTGCCGCTCATTGCCCATGGCGATGGGCTGCCGGACATGGGCGATATATCGCAGGAAATCATTTCACCGCAGATGGAGCGGCAAATTGGCGAACAGAGCATGTTTCAGATTCGCGCCGACAAAAGCTACATGGACGATCCTGAAATCACCGACTACCTCAATCGGCTCGGCAGGAAACTTGTTTCAAACAGCCCCGAACCGGGCGCTCCATTCGAATTCTTTGCCATTGATGACAGAGCCATCAACGCCTTCGCCCTGCCGGGCGGTTTTGTCGGCGTCAACACCGGATTGATACTGCTGGCACAAACCGAATCCGAACTCGCCTCGGTATTAAGCCACGAAATTGCGCACGTCACCCAGCATCACTATGCACGCATGGTGTCAGGTCAGCGCTACGATTCGCTCGCCGCCCTGGCGACACTGGCCGTCGCCATCCTTGCCGCACGCAACAACCCTGAAACGGCAAACGCCGCCATCGTCGGCACACAAGCCGGAATGATCCAGCGTCAGCTCAATTTTACCCGCACGCATGAAAAAGAATCCGATCGCATCGGCCTCAATATCCTGAAAAAATCCGGATTCGACGTCCATGCCATGCCCCAGTTTTTTGAGCGTATGCAAAAAGCCACACAACTGGTCGAGGGAAACATCCCCTCCTATCTGCGCACGCACCCGGTCACCCATGAACGCATTGCCGATGTCGACGGACGCGTGCAGCAAATCCCTTATCGTCTTGTGCCGGACAGCCTGGATTTCCAGTTGATGCGTGCCCGTCTGACCGCCAACAGCAAACTGCCGCAGGAAGCAGTTGATTATTTCGATGGTGCCCTGGGAAAAAACAGATTCGGCAACCCCGTCGCCCAGCGTTACGGCCTGGTACTGGCGTTATTGCGTAACCACCAGCCGCAACGTGCTCAACGCGAGTTTGCAATCCTGCGCAAAAAATCGCTGTCCAACGCGACAATAGCGACGCTGGGCGGACAGATCAGGCAACTGGAAAAACAGGACAATAGTATTTTCAAGTATTACCAGACAGCACTGAAGAACTTTCCGGAACACCATGCCCTGATCTACGATTACGCCGAACTGCTGCTGAAGAACAAACGTTACAAGCAGGCGCTCAAATTACTCGACGCACAAGTCAACCGTGACGGCAACGACCCAAAACTTTACGAACTGCAGGCCCGCGCCTATGCAGCGCTGGGCAGACACCAGGAAGAGCACCACGTATTGGCCTATAACTACATTCTGCATGGCGATCTGTTCGGTGCAATTGAACAACTGGAATTGGCCAAACGATCAGGCAACGACTATTACCAGCTTTCCACCATCGAGAGCGAACTCAAGCAGTACCGCGAGATCGCCGCCGCTTACCGTAAAAAGAAGTAAGCCCTATGACATCGCACGTCAATCGCATTTGACGGACAGATTCATCAGAAAGCCAGGATGGCTTGATTACCGGCTAACCGGAATTTGCCCGCAAAATGTATGGAAAAAATCAGGCTGGAGCCGATACGCGCTGCTGGGTGTAGCGTGCAAACAGGAAACTGAGGGCAACCACCGCAATGATGGCAAATCCGATGAACAACTCGCGCCCTTCCTGCCAGGATGAAGCTTCAGGAAAAAAGCGACGTGACAATCCCAGCGCGGCCACAAACAAGCTGAGCAAGGCCACGGTCACGCCCATGATGCGCGAGGCGGCGCGAGCGGTGGTGTCGGCGCGCTGCAACAAGTGAGATATCCACAAGCCGTTGGCGGCATCTGTCAACATCATGCCTGCCATGAAGCACACTGCCAGCAGAAATGCAGACATGGCACCGCCGTATTGTGTGGCGGTGGCGGAGAACAGCGTGGCTTGCGACAACGTATCGAACGAAAAGGCAAACAGAGAACCCACCATGGCAATCAATACGGGATGGCTCGCATGCCGAAGCTGGCCCAGCCAGCGGCCTTTGAGACCAACCATCTGCACTACCTCATGCGCGGGTGTCGTAAATACCGCGTACAGATTCAGTGCGCCCAGGGAAAGCAGGAAGAACGCCGACACCCAGGCGCCGACATCGTCCATCCAGGCAGGTACTGTGCCCTGCTGAAACAAAAAACTGGTAACTACCGCAACGATGCACACCACGATGCCATGACCGAGCGAAAACAGGAAACCGCACAGGCGCGCCAGCTTCTTGCGCCCGGCAGCGGCATTGAAACGGGTCAAGCCGTCTATGGTGGCGAGATGGTCGGCGTCCATGCCGTGCTTCATCCCCAGCACAATTGCCAGCGTGATCAGGGGGTAAATACTGCCATGTATGTTTTCCATAACACCCTTGTAAGAAGATTTTTAATATTCTCTTACAAGAATTATGCCAGGAAAATCGAATAATCCACGGCGGAACAGGTCTACTCACAATACGTATGCAACAATATAATTTAAAACATAAAAATGTATTAGAGCAAACACCCTGAATTTAAAAAATTAAGAAATAGCGCAATTAACAAGGAATCTTTAGGAAAACACTGGAAAGCAGCTTTCCGTTTTATTTCCTGCCTATTTCCGCTTTGCGCGCGGCAGGCACAACTTGAACTCGGCTCCGCCCGCTTCCGTATTGCTCACCGAAAGCTGTCCGCCATAACGTTCAATGATGCCATAACTGATGGACAGGCCCAGTCCGGTACCCTTGCCGACAGGCTTGGTAGTGTAGAACGGATCGAAAATCCTGCTCATCGCCTGTTCCGAAATGCCCGGCCCGTTATCCCGGAAACAGATGCAGAGCACCTCTCCCACCACTTCGGCAGTAATAGTCAGTACCGGATCAGGCAGTTTTTCCGTAGCGTCCGAAGCATTTTGCACAAGGTTGGTGATCACTTGCTGTATCTGTCCCTGCGAACCGAAAAACGGCATATCCTTGGGCAATTCGATCTGCACGCGGAAATTTGTCGGCGTGGCACGCGTGACCCAGTGCACTGAACGTTCGATGGTTTCCGCCAGATTGAATTCGATATTCTCGTCGCGGTCTGCGGCAGAAAAGCGCTTGAGTCCGTCGACGATGTCGCGCGTGCGCTCCGCGCCTTCCACCGCCCCGGCCAGCAATGGCGACAGGTCGTCGAGGATGTGGTCGATGCGCAACTCTTCGCGCAAGGCGCGCAACTCGGCACTGGCCAGACCACCGTGGGTCGCATCCAGATAGCGTTTCAGGCGCGGCGCATATTTCTGCATGGCATGCACGTTACCGAGCACAAAGCTGATCGGATTGTTCAGTTCGTGCGCCACACCCGCCACCAGTTTGCCGAGCGAAGCCATCTTCTCGGATTGCAGCAGTTGCTGTTGTGTGTGTTTCAGCTCTTCGTGCGCTTCGCGCAACTTGTGATAGGCGCGGCGCAACTCGCCCACCGGACGCCCGGTGATCACCACGCCGAGCAGCTTGCCGTTGCCTGACAGACGCGGGGTGAAGTTGAGCGCCACCGGCGTGGCGCCGCCGTCATGCGTCCTGAATTGCAGTTCGATGTCGTTGGCCGGTTCGCTGGTCAGGCCGGAGATGACCCGTCTGGCCGTGCTGCATCCGCTCTCGTCGGCGAACAGCGAACCCAGCTTGTCGCCCTTGAGTTCCTTCTCGGCTCGCCCGGTAAAAGCGATCAGGGAGTGGTTCACCTCCTCGATCACCGCGTTGCGGTCGCATACCACCAGCAGGTCGGACATCGAAGTAAGGATGCTGTAGATGAATTGCTGCGACTCTTCCAGTTCGGCGTTTTTCTTCTCCAGCTCGACTTCATATTGCAGCAGCTCGTTGTATACCTCGTCCATCGAGCGCACGACGTCGATCCAGGCCGACTCCGAGAACGTTTCGATCTCGCTCGGCGATGGCAACCTGGAGGATGTGTGTCGGGTACTGGCGCTCATGCTCACGGATCGCTTTCGCTCAGGTCGATGGATGACTGTGGACGTGGCCGTGGCCGGTATCCGCATCCACCGGCACCAGGTTGATCTGGCCGTGGCGCACGCCGCGCTCGGCGATCAGCGCATCGGCGAAGCGATGCACCACCTCGGTCTTGCCGCGCAGCATCACCGTCTCCAGGCAGTTGTCGTGGTCGAGATGCACATGGGTCGAGGCCACCACCAGATCGTGATGATCGTGCTGCAACTCGGTGAGCCGCTCCGCCAGGTCGCGCTCGTGGTGGTTATATACATAAGACAGGCTCGCCACGCAGTACGGCGCCTGCTTCTCCTGCACGCGCAGCGACTCCAGCTTGCCGCGCAGCATGTCACGCACCGCCTCGGAACGGTTGAGGTAGCCGCGCTCGCGGATCAGCCGGTCGAATTCGCTGGCGAGTTTTTCGTCGAGTGAAATGGTGAAGCGTTCCATATTAATTATTTCCTTTCCAGCATTACCCCCTTCTCCCGCAAGCGGGAGAAGGGCCGGGGATGAGGGTCTGTGCGATGAACCAAACCGGTGGGATATTAACGCCCCTCACCCTAACCCTCTCCCGCCTGCGGGAGAGGGAACTATTTATTAATGCACCGTGCACACCATGCACGGGTCGAACGAACGTACCACATGCTGCACCGCCAAGGGTGCTGCGTTGCCGCCTTCTTCCGCGACCAGACCGACCAGCGCCTGCTCCAGCGCGCCCGGCACGCCCGCCGCATCACGCGGCGAGAAGTTCCAAGTGGTCGGCGCGATGATCTGGTAATTGTGCAGCTTGCCCTTGCGCACCTCCATCCAGTGGCCGAGGCTGCCGCGCGCGGCTTCGATCAGGCCGATGCCGCGTACGTCTTCCAGTTCCTGCGCAGGCAGGCAGAACGGCGCGCCCGGGTTGATCTGCTGCAACCATGATTCCATCGCCGGAATCACCAGCGCGAACTCCAGCATACGTGCGACCACGCGCGCTGTCACGCTGGCGCCATGGCGCTCCACCAGGTCGCGCGCCAGCGGATGACCCGCCACCATCTGCCGCGCCAGTGCGCCGGTCTCCACCACCTCGCTCGCCAGGCGCGGCGCCTTGCACCAGCTGTAGGCATCGGCCTTGTCCGGTTGCGGCAAGGTGCGGCCTTCTTCCGGCGCAAGCGCGGCTTCGCCCGACATCCAGCTGTGCGACACATCCTCGCGGATCGCGCCGATATCCAGCGCCTGCACTTTGCCGTCCTGCCACACACCGGAGCGGAACAGCGCCTGCTCGCCGTCACGATAGGCGCCGTAGCTCATGAAACGGTCGGTGGCGCGGCCGATGCGATGCAGATCGAGGTCGCGCGCGATGTTCAGGAAGCGCGGGAAGTCGGCCGCGTTCATGCGCGGCTGCATCCAGTCATACAGCGCCGCCTCGCTGTCCAGCGCGGCCACCGCCTCCAGCCTGTCGCCGAACAGCGTGCGTTCGAGGAAGGCGCGGAATTCGCCCAGCAACATCTTCAGGCGCAACTTCTCCGCCTCTTCCAGCGGTCGCGATGAACCGCCCGGTTGCAGCGACAGGGTATGCGGCCAGCGGCCGGCGAGATAACCCATCACGTTCATGAACTTCGCGCGCAGCGGCAACACGTCGTTCGCCGCCGAACCGCTCGTGGCCTTGAAGCGCGCCTGTGCCTCGGCGAACCAGGCACGCCCGCGATAACCGTCGCGCGCGAAGTCCGGCATGAAGAACAGGTAAAAGTGACTCAGGTGATCGGCCAGGTTCTCTGCCGCCAGCGTGAGGTTGGCGGCCAAGCGGCCGTTCTCGGGCGGCTGCAAGCCCATGCCTTGTGCCAGCGCATGCGCAGCCGCCGCCGACTGCGCCACCGAGCAGATGCCGCAGATGCGCGGCACATACACCAGTGCATCGTGCGGATCCTTGCCCAACAGGATCTGCTCGAAACCGCGATACATCGGCGAATTGACATAGGCGGCGCGCACGACGCCACCTTCGATGTCGAGCGTGACTTCGAGATCGCCTTCGACGCGGTTGAAAGGACCGATGATGCGGCGGGTCATTTCAGGCGCGTCCTTTTCGTGACCGGTGTGATTACCTGATGGTCGGACACCGCGTTCTCCTTCACCCGCTTCGGCGTCGCCGATTTCGACAGCGAGGCCAGCGCGACGAACCACGCTTTGGGCATGTCAGTGGGTAATCCAATAGGGATGCCCGCGACCTTGGGCGTGACGCCGAAAGGATGACCGGGTTCTTCGAAACCCGGTTCGGTACAGGCGATGCAGGCATAGCCGCCGCGCACGCAGGAACCTTCGCCGTTCCACAGGCGGATGTTACAGTCGGCATGCACCTGCGTGCCCTTACAGCCCATGTTCTCCATCAGGCAGCCGAGGTCGGAAGGCTTGTGCGCGCTGGCCTTGAATTCGTAATACTCGTTGCGCGTGCAGCCGTGGTGGACCAGATGGTCGGCATACAGGCGCGGGCGGCGATAGACATCCAACTGATCCTCGCCCATCGCGCCGGCGGCGATGGAAGCCAGCGTCTCGATCACCCAGTTGGGATGGGTCGGGCAACCGGCGATGTTGACCACCGGCAGGCCGCCCTTCGCGCGGTAATCTTCGCCCAGCAATCCGCCCTGCGCATCGCCGTCGTATTGCATGCCGCAGGCATCGGTGGGATTGCTGCCGCCCGAGGTCACGCCGCCGAACGCGGCACAACTGCCGACCGCGACCGTATGCCGCGCCACATGCGCCAGACGTTCGATCAGACTCTTCATCGAATTGCCGCTGGTAGTGCGATGGAAGCCGCCGCTGCCGAAGGGGCCGCGCAGCACCGCGCCTTCGAGGCAGAGGATATCCAGCCGCGTCGCGCCGCTGGCACAGTCGTCGATGATGCGGCGCGCCTCGTCGGCGCTCTGCTCGGACAGCGCCGGATGCCACAGCAGATTGATGCCGAGCCCCTTGAGCGTGTCGAACAGGTTGCGGCAATCGGCGTTGAGCAACGACAGCGTGCAACCGCCGCAGCCGCCGGATTGCAGCCAGAGCAGATTGAGATTGTTACTACCTGTCATAAACAAAACCTCATTTTGTCCACGAAATACACGAAAGGACACGAACAAAACCAAAACCGATTCTCTTTCAGTGGCACCATCCCATTCCACACTTTCGTGCTTTTCGTGTATTTCGTGGACAATCGGTTTGTCAGCTCACTCACCCTTCTTCTCCAGTCCATACCGCGCCAGCTTGCTGCGCAGACCCACACGCGACAGGCCCAGTTCGGTCGCGGCACGCGTCTTGTTCCAGCGGTGGCGGATCAGGCATTCGCGCAGCACGCGCGCCTCCAGCGCTTCCATACGATCCTTGAGGCTGCCGTCCAGCCCGGCGAGGATGCTCATGTCCTGCGACTGCTCTTCCGGCGCCGCACGCAACACCTTGGGCGAGAACAGGTGCGCACCGATGAATTCGTCGTCACACAACAGGATGGCGCGCAATATCTCGTTCTGCATCTCGCGCACATTGCCCGGCCACTGGTAGTTGCACAGGCATTCCAGCGCCTCCGGCGTGAATCCCTGGATGTCCTTGCCCATCGCCGGGAAGGCATCGCGCAACAGCGCTAGCGCGATCAGCGGGATATCCATGGTGCGTTCGCGCAGCGCAGGCATCGGCAGGACGAACTGCGTCAGGCGGTAATAGAGGTCCTCGCGGAAACGTCCCTTGCGCACCTCTTCTTCAAGATCGCGGTTGGTCGCCGACAACACGCGCACATCCACCTTGCGCGAACGCGAGCTGCCGACCGGACGTATCTCGCCTTCCTGCAATACGCGCAGCAGCTTGACCTGGAACGAGGGCGAAGTGTCGCCGATCTCGTCCAGGAAGATGGTGCCGCCGTCGGCTTGTTCGAACAAGCCGATGCGGTCTTCATAGGCGCCGGTAAAGCTGCCGCGCTTGTGGCCGAACAATTCCGATTCCAGCAACTGGTCGGACATCGCGCCACAGTTCTCGATCACAAAAGCGCGCGTGGCACGCGGACTGGAATAGTGGATGGCACGCCCCAGCAACTCCTTGCCGGAACCGGATTCACCGGAAATATGCACGGCGATATCGCAAGTCGCCACGCGCGCCGCCAGGTCGATCACCTCGTTCAACGGACTGTCCAACGCACGGATGATGCGCGAAAACTCGTAATGCTCACGCAGCTTCTCATGCTTGGTCGCCACGCGCTTCTGCAGCACCGGCTGCATGGTGCGCAGTTCCAGATTCATGCGGTTGCTCTGCTGCTGCAGGTCATACAACTGCGCGGCGGCACGCACATTGAGCAACAGCGATTCCGGATGCCAGGGCTTGAGGATGTACTGGTAGATGCCCGCAACATTGATGCCGGCAATGATGTCCTCGACATCGGTATAGCCGGAAATGATCATGCGTACCGCATCCGGCCAGCGTTCGCGCACTTCGATCAGGAAATTGATGCCGGTTACGCCGGGCATGCGATGGTCGCACAGCACCACCTGCACCGTTTCGCGTTCCATGATCGCTCGGCCGTCCTCCGCATTGGACGCGGTAAACACGGTGAATTCTTCCTCCAGCGTGCGGCGCAAGGCCTCCTGCGAACGCACTTCGTCGTCGATGACCAGTATGGTGGGCAATGCAGCGATCATGTCATCCTCCTCAGCAGATACGCGGCAGTTGCTCGCCCGCCAGCCAGTCCACCACGCGGCGTCCGCCCAGTTTCGTCGTCATCTGCACAAAACCGTGCGCATCGGCCAGCACCTCGCCGACGATCACGGCATCGCGCCCCTGCGGATGCGCGCGCATCGCAACCAGCAATCTTTCCGCGTCTTCCGGTGCGCAGATCGCGATCAGCTTGCCCTCGTTCGCCACATACAGCGGATCAAGCCCGAGGAACTCGCACGCCGCCTCGACCGGCTGGTTCACCCTGATGGCAGACTCCTGCAACATCATGCCCACCGCAGACTGTTTTGCAATCTCGTTCAGCGTGGTCGCCAGCCCGCCGCGCGTCGGATCGCGCAGCACGCGGATCTTCGCGCCGCTGTCGAGCATCGCGGCGATCAGACTGTGCAGCGCGGCGGTGTCCGACACGATGGGTGCGGAGAAGGTCAGGCCTTCCCTTTGGGAAAGTATCGCCATGCCGTGATCGCCTATCGTTCCCGACAGCAATATCCTGTCGCCGGGCCTGGCGTGATTACCGGAAAGATCAATACCGTCGCGCATCACGCCGACCCCGGTCGTCGTGATGAACACGCCATCGCCCTTGCCCTGCTCCACCACCTTGGTATCGCCGGTGACGATGGGTACACCCGCCTCGCGCGCGGCCTGCGCCATCGACTCGACGATGCGCTTGAGATCGGCCAGCGGGAAACCTTCTTCGAGGATGAAGCCCGCCGACAGATACAAGGGTTTCGCCCCCATCACCGCCACATCGTTGATCGTGCCATGCACCGAGAGGCAGCCGATATCGCCGCCCGCAAAGAACAGCGGCGACACCACATGGCTGTCGGTCGCCATCACCAGCCGCCCGTTCGCAGTCGGCAAAGTAGCCCCGTCGTTGCCCTGCGCCAGGTATTCATTGTCGAACACAGATGCAAACAGTTCGGTGATGAGCTGCGCCATCGCGCGCCCGCCCGAGCCGTGCGACATGTCGACACGGCCATGCTTGAGATCCAGCGCCCGCGCGTAGTCAGGTTTAACAGTATTCATCGTATTCCTGTCGTTTTATCCACTAAGCAACCCAAACCCATTCGTCCACGAAAGACACGAAAAGCACGAACAAAACGAACACCATGTTGCTCGATTTCCTTTTCGTGTTTTTCGTGTCTTTCGTGGACCATTATGCTGCCTCCCTGAACCGGCCGTAGCTATAATGCGCCGCACACGCGCCTTCGGACGACACCATGCATGAGCCCACAGGGTTGTCCGGCGTACACACGGTGCCGAAGATCTTGCATTCCTGCGGGCGCTTCTGGCCGCGCAGGATCGCGGCGCATTCGCAGGCCTTGTTGTCTGGCACCGCGACGTAATCGACCTTGAACTTCAGCTCAGCATCGAAAGCGGCAAACTTTTCGCGCAGTTTCAGCGCGCTGTGCGGCACACTGCCGAGACCGCGCCACTCGAACATGTCGCGCAGTTCGAACACTTCGGCCACCAGCTCCTGCGCCTTCAGGTTTCCTTCGCGCGTGACAGCGCGGGTGAACTCGTTCTCCACGGCGGCGCGGCCTTCGTTGACCTGGCGCACCAGCATCAAAATTGCCTGCATCACATCCAGCGGCTCGAACCCGGCGATGACCACCGGCTTGCCATAGTCGTCAGCGAAAGGTTCGTATGGTTTGCTGCCGATGACGGTGCTGACATGTGCGGGGCCGACGAAGCCGTCCAGCGCCACGCCACCCTCGACGGCGAGGATGGCGTGCATCGCGGCGGGCGTCAGCACGTGATCACACAGGATGCTGAAATTCTTGAGACCTTCGGCGGCGGCCTGTTTGATCGCCACGGCGGTCGGCGGCGTGGTGGTCTCGAAACCGATGGCGAGGAACACAACTTCGCGTTGCGGATTGTCGCGTGCGACCTTCAGCGCATCCTGCGTCGAGTAGATCATGCGCACATCGGCACCCTTGGCCTTGGCGCGCATCAACGAGAGATTGTCAGAAGCGGGCACGCGTACGGTGTCGGCATAGGTGCACAGGATCACACCGTGCTCGCGCGCGAGGCGGATGGCCTGATCGACGCGGCCTATGGGCAGCACGCACACCGGACAGCCGGGGCCGTGGATCATGCGCACGTTGGGCGGCAGCAGGTCGGCGATGCCATAGCGCGAGATGGCGTGCGTGTGGCCGCCGCAGAATTCCATCAGGCGGTAATTGCGCTTCGGGTCGGCTTCGCGCGCGATGTTGGCGGAGATGTTCCTGGCCAGTTCGCCGTCGCGGAATTCGTCTACATATTTCATGTCAGATCCGCCTCATTCACTACCGCATTAACACATCGTGCAATGTGTCGGCGTCTGAAAACATTCGCGGACGCTCCCATCCCACCTTCGGTGTGAACCTGCTCGCTGCTCATGTTTTCACACCCAGTTCAGCAAACATTTCCAGCGTGCGTTCGGCCTCTTCCTGGTCCAGCTTCTGCAAGGCATAGCCCACATGCACGATGACGTAGTCGCCGACGACGGCATCGTCTACCAGCGCCAGCGATATCTCCTTGCGCACGCCGCCCAGATTGACGATGGCGTTTCCCGGAGTCGTCAGCTCTTCGATGCGGGCGGGAATGGCGAGACACATATTTAAGCTCCTTGCCTGATTTGCTGCAGGGCGATGCTGGCCTGCCCGAATGAGATCGCACCGTCATTAGGCGGCAACTGCTGTGCGGTCAGCACGTTCAGGCCGCATGCCGTCAGGCTGTCGGTCAGCGCCTGCGTGAGGATGTTGTTGAGGAAGCAGCCGCCGCCGAGTACGGCCTGCCCGATACCGGCGCGCCCGGCGGCGCGCTGCACCCAGCCGCACAGCCCTTCGGCGACTGTGGCATGGAACAGCGCTGCGCCGTAGGCCGCATCGTCGCAGTCGGCGAGTTTGCCCAGCAGGGGGCGGAAATCCAGTTCGTTCTGCGCTGTATAGATATAGCCCAGCGGCAGCGGCGCGACCTTGCCGTGCCGCTCAGCCAGTCCTTCCAGCAGCATCGCCGCCTGTCCTTCATATCCCTGCACTTCGCTCACGCGGAGCAATCCGGCAGCGGCATCGAACCAGCGCCCCATGCTGCTCGTCTCCACGCAGTTCAGTTTGCGCTGCAGCATATCGGTCACCGTTGCCGCACCCGCCTGTGCCGGAAAACGACGCGCGATCTCGTCGGCGCGGTTCATCTCGAACAGGGCTGCCGTCGCCATGCGCCAGGGTTCGCGCGCGGCACGGTCGCCGCCGGGCAGCGTCAGCGTGGCAAGGTGGCCCAGACGTTCGCATTCAGCACCGTTCACCCGCAGCAGTTCGCCGCCCCAGGCGCCGCCGTCCGTCCCCAGTCCGATGCCGTCGAGAGCGAGCCCGATCACCGGCCCGGTGATGCGATGCTCGGCGGCGATGGCGGCAATATGTGCGTGGTGATGCTGCACGGCGACAAGCGGCAGATCGTGCTGTTCCGCGAAACGCTGCGCGAACTGGCTGCTGTAGAAATCGGGATGCAGGTCGTGCGCCACCGCCTGCGGCTGCACGTCGAGGATATCGATGAGGTAGGCCACCGTCTCTTCCAGCATCGCGCGCGTACCGGCATGGTCGAGATCACCGATATGTTGCGACACGAAAGCCTCGTCGCCGCGCGTAAGGCAGACGGTGTTCTTCAGCCAGCCGCCGCAGGCCAGCACCGACGGGCCGCTGAACGGCAGCTTGATGCGGCGCGGCGTGTAGCCGCGCGCGCGGCGCACGAAGGCCGGCACCTTGCCCTGCCATTTCATCACGCTGTCGTCGCAGCGATGCAGGATGTCGCGATCATGGGTGAGGAACGCATCGGCCAGACCGGACAGCGAGGCGCGCGCTTCGGCATCGTCTTTCACCAGCGGCTCGCCGCCGGGATTGGCGCTGGTCATCACCAGGGCCAGCGGAGTGGCTTGCTGCAGCCAGTCCATGCCTTGCGGCTTGCCGAGCAATTCATGGAACAGCAAATAATGCAGCGGCGTATAGGGCAGCATCAGGCCGACGCTGGACAAGCCGGGTGCGATGCCCTGCAACTCCGCATCGCAAGCGGGCGACTGGCGCAACAGCACAATGGGACGTTCGCTCGTCTCCAGCAGCGCACCGTCCTGCTCGCGGAATTGCGCGTAATGCCGCGCGGACTGCACGTTCAACACCATCACCGCGAACGGTTTTTCCTCGCGCTGTTTTCCGCTGCGCAACCTGGCAACCGTCGCGGCATTGCGCGCGTCGCACACCAGGTGAAAACCACCTATACCTTTGACAGCCACGACCTGTCCGTCCCTGATGCGCTCGGCCGTGACGGCAACGGGATCATCAGTTGCGACAGGCTGCCACTGCGCGTCGAACATGCTCAAACGCGGGCCGCATTCGGGGCAGGCATTCGGCTGCGCGTGAAAGCGGCGCGTGGTGGGCAAGTCATATTCCTGCTGGCAGGCCGGACATTGCTCGAATATCGCCATGCTGGTGTTGGCACGATCATAGGGCAGACGCGCCGTCAGCGTGTAACGTGGACCGCAATGGATACAGTTGATGAAAGGATGGCGATAGCGGCGGTCGCGGGGATTGAACATTTCCCTCAGGCAATCCGGGCAGATCGCCATGTCGGGTGCTATACCGGTCAGCACCTTGCCTTCCTTGCTGTCGGTGATGCTGAAACCGAACAGGCCGGTGGTCTTCTGCGTCAGGTCATGCGTGACCTTTTCCACCCGCGCCAGGGAAGGCGGCTCGCTCTGCAGAAGCTCGATCAGGCGCATCACCTTCGGCTGGTCGCCCTCGACGGCGATCTCCACCCCCTCGCTGTCGTTGCGTACCCAGCCCGTCAGTCCGAGTTCATGTGCCAGCTTGAAAACAAAAGGCCGGAAGCCTACCCCCTGCACCTGCCCCGATACTCTGATCTGTGCGTGGATCATGTTCACATCCTATCTGCCGTCGATCGACTTTCTGTCCACCGCTTTCCTGCACCCCGCCCTGATCCAGTCCAGCCATTCATCCATGCCCTCGCCACTGGTGGCGGAGATGCGGATCACCTTGATATCCGGATTGACACGGCGCGCATTGGCCACGGCCAGGTCGGCATCGAACGTCAGGTGCGGCAGCAGATCGCATTTGTTCAGCAGCATCAGGTCGGAAGCGAGAAACATGTCGGGATATTTTAGCGGCTTGTCTTCGCCTTCGGTCACGGAAAGAATCGCGACCTTGTGTGCTTCGCCCAGATCGAAACTCGCGGGGCACACCAGATTGCCGACGTTCTCGATCAGCAGCAGGCTGTCATCGGCCAGTTGCAGTTGCGTCATCGCCTTGCCCACCATGTACGCATCCAGATGGCAGCCCTTGCCGGTATTGATCTGCAGCGCGGTGGCTCCCGTGGCGCGAATGCGTGCGGCATCGTTGTCGGTCTGCTGGTCGCCTTCGATCACCGCCAGCTTCATCTGGTCTTTCAGCAGCTCGATGGTCTTCACCAGTAAGGTGGTCTTGCCAGAGCCGGGGCTGGAGACGAGGTTGAGCGCGAAGATGCCGTGCTCGGCCAGGTGCGCGCGGTTGTCGTTGGCGTAACCGTCGTTCTTGGAAAGGATGTCCTGCTCGATCTTCACCATGCGCGACTGGCTCATGCCGGGTGCATGTGCGCCCGCCGGGCCGAGGCCGTAATGCGCGGTGCCGTGCGAATGGGAATGGCCGTGGTCATGATCGTGATGATGATGATGGTCGTGACCGTGCAGATGGTCATGCACATGCTCGTGCGAAGTGCCGTCTTCGTGCAGGTGATAGTGCATGTGTTTCGCCTGCGCGTGTTCGTGGTCATGTCCATGATCGTGCGAATGATCGTGGTCATGCGCCGTACCGTCGGCATGCACATGGAAATGTCCGCCGTGACCGTGTTCGACCGCCTTGCCGTCGATGGTCGTCTCGCCCGCTCCGCAACCGCATACGTTACACATCTCTCTATCTCCTATTCCACATCCAGTTCTTTCACTCGCATCTCGTTGCCGCCGGTCACTTGCACTTGATGGCTGCCGCACTTGGGACAGGCATCGTACAAGGCCGTGACGTTCACCACCTCGGCGCAGTGCAGGCACCAGGCCTGCCCTGGCGTTTCGATGATCTCCAGCTTCGCGTCCTGCGCGATGCTGTCGCGCGTCACCGCGTCGAAACAGAATTTCATCGCCTCCACTTCCACACCCGCGAGTTGGCCGATTTCCAGCCACACCGTTTTGACACGGCTGAAATCCTGCGTCTTCGCCGAATCCTCGATAATTTGCATCACGCCCTCGGCCAGCGACATCTCATGCATTGCGAATCTCCACTTCGTATGCAACGCAAGGATCGAGCGACAACGCCTCGATGCGGGCTGCCTGCTCCAGACTCTCCGTATCCCGCGCGGCCAGCCTGCG
>JBNLBY010000024.1:0-30909 GCA_050303535.1 Sideroxydans sp.
GGCATTTTCCAGTTCCGCCGCGTTTTCTATCGCAGCGAAACTCTGCAACGCATCGTCGAGAATTTTTTGTAGTTCTTGCATGTCCTGTCTTGAAACAAAAAAAGGAGGCGTGACGCCTCCTTTCTTAATATAGCGCAATATTTATACGCCGAGGCTGGCTTTGGCTTGTGCGACTAACTGCACAAACGCAGCCTTGTCGAACACGGCCAGATCGGCCAGCACCTTGCGATCGATATCGATCTCCGCTTTTTTCAGGCCGTTCATGAACACACTGTACGCCATGCCTTGCTCGCGGGCAGCTGCATTAATACGCGCGATCCACAGGGTGCGGAACTGGCGTTTACGCTGGCGGCGGTCACGGTAGGCATATTGCCCAGCCTTCATCACCGCTTCCTTGGCGATACGATAGACGTTCTTGCGACGGCCGCGGTAACCCTTGGCCTGGTTCAGGATTTTCTTATGGCGCGCACGCGCCGTTACACCACGTTTTACTCTTGGCATGTTCTACTCCTTACGCGTAAGGCAACATGGCGCGAACGGACGCCGTGTTGGTTTCATGGACTGCTGTAGAGCCACGCAGTTGACGCTTGTTCTTGGTGGTCTTCTTGGTAAGGATGTGGCGCTTGAATGCTTGAGCACGCTTGATACTGCCACCGGCACGAACGCTGAAGCGTTTTTTCGCACCGCTTTTGGTTTTCATCTTGGGCATAACTACTCCAATATATTATTTGATGACGCCGGGAGGCTCCTGACTGGAACACTTGAAAACCCGGAACCACTTATTCGGGACTCTTTACACAGCAATCGCACCGGCAAGTCCCTTGCTCCGCTGCGATATTAAATCATTTCTTTTTGGGACCGATCACCATCACCATCTGACGGCCTTCCATTTTCGGAAATTGCTCAACCATCCCATGTTCGTCCAAGTCACCCCGGATGCGCTCGATCAGCTTCATGCCGATCTCCTGATGTGCCATCTCGCGGCCACGAAAGCGCAGAGTCACTTTGGTCTTGTCGCCGTCACCGAGAAATTTGATCAGGTTGCGCAACTTGATGTTGTAGTCGCCTTCATCCGTACCGGGACGAAATTTGATCTCTTTGATCTGAACCTGTTTCTGTTTAAGTTTGGCTTCGTGCTGCTTTTTGGCTTCCGCGTATTTGAATTTGCCGATATCCATGATCCGGCAAACTGGCGGCTCCGCCAAAGGCGCGATCTCCACCAGATCCAGTTCCGCTTCGTCCGCCATGCGCAATGCTTCCGCAATTGCCACGATGCCAACCTGCTCTCCCTCCGCGCCGATGAGCCGCACCTCTGGTGCTGTTATCTGCTCATTGATACGCTGCGACTTATCTTGTGCTATTGGAATTCTCCATTAAAAATTAAACCGCACTCTCCGCATGCAGTTCGGTATGCAAACGCTGAACCAGCGCCTCCACCGACATCTGCCCAAGGTCTTCACCTGATCGGGATCGCACGGCAACGAGACTTGCAGCTACTTCCTTATCGCCAATGATCAGCTGGTAAGGCAGCTTCTGCAAGCTATGTTCGCGTATTTTATAGGTAATCTTTTCATTTCGCAAATCTGATTGCACGCGAAAACCGGAGGCACGCAGGGCTTCCACCACTTTCCCGGCATATTCCTCCTGCGCCTCGGAAATATTCATCACCACCATCTGCACCGGCGCCAGCCATAGCGGAAACGCCCCGGCGTAATGCTCGATGAGGATGCCGGTGAAGCGCTCAAGGGAACCGAACAGGGCCCGGTGCAGCATCACTGGCCGCTTGTGGGTGTTGTCTGGGGCGACATAATGGATATCGAAGCGCTCCGGCAGGCTCATGTCGACCTGTAGCGTACCGCACTGCCAGTCACGGCCGATGGCATCGCGCAGCACAAACTCCAGTTTCGGCCCATAAAAAGCACCTTCGCCCGGAAACAACTCGTATTTAATGCCCATATGGTCGAGCGCCAAAGCCAGCGCCGCCTCGAGCTTGTCCCAGGTTTCGTCGGAGCCGATACGGTTGTCTGGCCGGGTGGACAGCTTGATACGCACGTCGCTGAAGCCAAAATCCTTGTAGATATCCAGGATCAGGGCGACGACGTCCTTGCACTCCTGCTCCATTTGCTCCTCGGTGCAAAAGATGTGGGCATCGTCCTGGGTAAAGTGGCGCACGCGCAACAGACCATGCAAGGCGCCGGATGGCTCGTAGCGATGCACCTTGCCGAACTCGGCCATACGGATCGGCAGGTCACGATAGCTCTTGATGCCTTGCTTATAGAGCAGCATGCCGCCAGGGCAGTTCATCGGCTTCAGGGCGAACAAACGCTCATCCTCAGTTTGTGTGGTGTACATGTGTTCGCGGTAATTGAACCAATGGCCGGAGACCTCCCACAGGCTGCGGTCCATGACATCGGGCGTGTTCACCTCGACGTAGCCGGCAGCCTCCTGACGGTCGCGCATGTAGCTGATCAAAGTCTGGAACAGCCGCCAGCCGTTCGGATGCCAGAACACCGAACCTGGCGCTTCCTCCTGCAAGTGGAACAGGTTGAGCTGCTGGCCGAGCTTGCGGTGGTCGCGCTTCTCGGCCTCTTCCAACATGTGCAGGTATGCCTGCTGGTCCTCTTTCCTGACCCAGGCAGTGCCGTAAATACGCTGCAGCATTTCGTTCTTCGAATCGCCGCGCCAGTATGCGCCGGCCACTTTCATCAGTTTGAACACTTTGAGCCTGCCGGTTGAAGGCACGTGCGGCCCGCGGCACAGATCGGTGAAGTCACCTTCGGTATATAGCGATACCTCCTGGTCAGCCGGGATGGATTCGATAATCTCGGCTTTGTATTTCTCGCCAATGGATTTGAAATAGGCCACGGCCTCATCGCGCGGCAACACTTTACGCGTGACCGGAATATCCTTCTTCGCAAGTTCGGTCATGCGTTTTTCGATTGCGATCAGGTCTTCCGGCGTAAAAGGACGCGAATAGGAAAAGTCGTAATAGAAGCCATTCCCGATGACGGGACCGATGGTCACCTGTGCCTCCGGAAACAATTCCTTCACCGCATAGGCCAGCAAGTGTGCAGTGGAATGACGGATCAATTCGACCCCGTCGTTATCCTTATCGGTGATGATAGCCAGTTTCGCATCAGCAGAAATCAGGTGCGAGGTATCCACCAACACCCCATCCACCTTGCCCGCCAGCGCGGCGCGCGCCAGACCGGCACCAATGCTTTGTGCAACCTCGGCCACAGTCACCGGATTAGGATAACTGCGTTGAGAACCATCCGGCAGGGTAATGATGACAGACATTTTATTCACTCAGCTAAAAACAAATGCGGCGACCGCCGCAATTCAAATTTCGATCAGCAGTGTTAGGCGCGCTCTGCGCCAAACGGGCGCGAAGTATAACGCAAGTCAATCCATCCTGCCGAGGTAGCAGGACAGGTATGACCAGATCGCGATCTGACCACGGTAAAAGACGTTCGTTATGGGGAAAAGCGATCGGTTGGTAGGCGCGATTGGACTCGAACCAACGACCCCCACCATGTCAAGGTGGTGCTCTAACCAGCTGAGCTACGCGCCTGTAAAAGGCCGCGCATTGTAACCGAACAGGTTGTGAGCGCCAAGAAATTAATGCGAATTGGTGTTAAATACCTGGCTAAAACTATGCTTCAGCTCAATACTGGCTTCAAAGAATTTTGGCTCCGGCATAACCTGCTACGCAGGTTAGCCTTCACCAAAACTATGCTTCAGCTCAATACTGGATTAGATGGGATTTTGGCTCCGGCATAACCTGCTACGCAGGTTAGCCTTCACCGAAATTACGCTTCGGCTCAATATTGAGCCGAAGCGTAATTTTCAAACCTCGTATACTCGCCACGGAAAGTAAGATCGACTTTGCCGATTGGGCCATTACGCTGCTTGCCGATAATGATCTCGGCCTTGCCCTTGTCAGGGGTATCCGGGTTGTAGACTTCGTCACGGTAGATGAACAGGATCAGGTCAGCGTCCTGCTCGATCGCGCCGGATTCGCGCAGGTCGGACATCACGGGACGTTTATTGGGACGTTGTTCCAGGCTACGGTTGAGCTGGGACAAAGCGATCACCGGCACATGCAGTTCTTTCGCCAGCGATTTCAGCGAACGTGAAATCTCGGATATTTCCGTCGCGCGATTCTCACTGGCCCTGCCGGACGGTGACGACATCAACTGGATATAGTCGATGACGATCAGGCCAAGACCATTGTTCTGGCGATGCAAACGCCGTGCACGCGAACGCAACTCCAGCGCGTTCAGGCTGGCCGTCTCGTCGATAAAGATCGGCGCATCATTCAACATGCCCAGCGCATGCGTCATGCGCGACCAGTCGTCATCTTCGAGCTTTCCGGTTCTCAGTGTATGCTGATTGAGTCGCCCAACCGAGCCTATCATGCGCATCGCCAGTTGCGTGCCGCCCATTTCCATGCTGAAAACGGCCACCGGTTTGTTCGATTCCAGCGCAACGTTTTCCGCAATGTTGATGGAAAACGCGGTCTTGCCCATGCTCGGACGCCCCGCCACGATAATGAGATCACCAGGCTGCAACCCCGAGGTCTTCTGGTCAAGATCGGTAAATCCGGTGGCAACACCGGTAACATCACTGGCATTGTCGCGTCCGTACAGCGTCTCGATGCGTTCGACCACCTGGGTCAGCAACGGCGGCATGGGTGTAAATCCCTGGCGCCCGCGCTCTCCCTGTTCGGATATCTCAAACACACGGCCCTCGGCCTCATCCAGCAACTGTCCTGCATCCCGTCCTGCCGGATTGTAGGCGCTGGTTGCGATCTCGCTGCCCACCTCCACCAGCTTGCGCATGATAGAGCGCTCGCGCACGATTTCGGCATAGCGGCGGATATTGGCTGCGGATGGCACGTTTTGCGCCAGTGTACCCAGATAGACCAGCCCGCCCGCCATATCCAGTTCGGCGTGGCTCTCCAGCGATTCGGCCACGGTAATAACATCAATGGGCTTGGCAAGTTCGGTCAGGCGCCCGATGTGACGCCAGATCAAACGGTGTTCGTTACGGTAGAAATCGCTCTCGCTCAACAGGTCGGCGACCTTGTCCCATGCGCTGGCATCCAGCAGGATGCCGCCCAGCACGGACTGCTCTGCCTCGACGGAATGCGGGGGGAGTTTCAGAGCCTCAAGTTGAGGATCGGCAACGGAAGCGGAAAAATTTTGCATGATGTGACCGCAAATTTCGGGAGAAATATTCTACATCTTAGTAAAACAAAAAAGGGCTGTTACCAGCCCTTTTTCTTAACTACCTGACAACACTGGATTAGCTCTGCATAGCCATCTGACTAAGCCACCAAACTACGGTAGCAAAAGTCATTGGTTACTGTTCGCCCACCACTGTTACGGTCAAATTTGCGACCACATCCGGATGCAGCGCAATACTAATCGGGTGATCGCCAATCTGCTTCAGGTGGCCGGTTTCCATGCGCACCTGGCTCTTTTCCACCTGGTGACCTTGCTCCACCAGCATCGCAGCGATATCCGCATTGGTCACGGAACCGAACAGCTTGCCATCCACGCCCGCCTTTTGCACGATTTGCAGGGTAATACCTTCCAGCTTGGCTCCACGCGTCTGCGCATCGGCCAGCTTGGCTGCTTCTGCTGCTTCCAGTTCGGCACGACGTGCAGCGAAATCCGCCACGTTGCTTTCCGTCGCACGCTTGGCCTTGCCTTGCGGGATCAGAAAGTTGCGCGCAAAACCATTCTTTACTTTGACCACATCGCCCAACTGGCCGAGGTTGACCACTTTTTCCATCAGGATAACTTGCATGATCTACTCCTTAGTGCAAATCGGTGTACGGCAACAAAGCCAGGAAGCGCGCACGCTTCACTGCCACGCTCAACTGGCGCTGGAAGCGCGTCTTGGTGCCGGTGATACGTGCCGGAATCAGTTTGCCGTTCTCGGTGATGAATTCCTTCAGGATGTTGATGTCCTTGTAATCCACTTCCGCGATTTTTTCTGCAGTAAAACGGCAGAATTTACGGCGCTTGAACAAATGACGCGAAGAGTTGTTCCTTTTATCGTCTTTTTTCTTAAATACACGAGCCATGTTGTGCTCCTATCTCAATATGTAACATTATCAATGTGCAATACCAGTTGCGCGATCTTCAGGCTGCGCTGCGCCAGGAATCCTTCGGCTCTCACCTTCTGGCCGGATTGCAGGCGGCTGATTTGCTGTGCCACTTCGCCCAATGCCAGTGCCGGAACTACACACTGTACCTGGCGCTGCATCCCCGCTTCCTGCTGCATCGAAGTGTGGCGCAATTTAAACGCCACTCTTGCCAATCCTGCCGGGGTGTAGCGCAAGTCTTCAAGCTCGACCACTTCCCCTTCAATTACACAACGGTTGCTGCTCAATCCCTCTTACTCGGCCGCTTCCGGTGCTGGAGCAGGAGCCGGCTCTGCCGCTGGCGCAGCCGGTGCATTTTCTGCTACAGGTGCTGCCGCTTGAGGCGCCTCGTTAAACGAACGCGACTTCTCTTCCTTCATCATGGCGGAAGGCGTCACGACTGCAGCCTTGGTCTTGATGGTCAGGTGGCGCAGCACGGCATCGTTGAACTTGAATGCATGCTCGAGTTCGTCCAGCGTAGGCTGGTCGACCTCAATGTTCATCAGCACATAATGTGCTTTGTGGATTTTCTGGATAGGGTAAGCCAGTTGACGGCGACCCCAGTCCTCCAGACGGTGAATGTGACCGTTCTTGCTGGTCACCAGCGTGCGATAACGCTCGACCATCGCGGGAACTTGCTCGCTCTGATCGGGATGCACGATAAATACGATTTCGTAGTGTCGCATTACATCTCCTTGTGGATTAAAGCCCCCCGACATTAAAATGGACGGTGGAGCAAGGTAAAAACTCCCTTTTCAGGGAGGGGCGCATTATAGAGACATTTGGCCCAGCGTCAAGCGCTAAGCCTTTAATCCGCCGCAAGAATACGCAACGGTGGGCGCAACACGAGTTGGCGGGTCGCCAGCCATCCGGCCAGCATCACCACCGCCATGCCGCCGCCGCAACCGATGAACCAGATGGCAACACTTGCCTGCCAGGGTATTTCCAGCACGAAATACGCCAATACCCAGCCCAGCAGCACTGCGCCTGCTGCCGCAAAAAAACCGCTCAAGCCGCCCAGTACGGCGAATTCGGACAGGTGTAACTGCCGCAAGTAGCGGCTGTCCGCCCCCAGCGTGCGCAATATGGCCGCCTCATGGCTGCGCTCATCCTGCGTCGCCAGCAACGCGGCATACAACACCGCCAGCCCGGTCAATAACGTAAACAGGAACACTGCGCTGACAGTCTGCGCGATCTGGTCCATGATATCGCGCACCTGGGTAATCATCGCCCCCGTATCGATCAGCAGGATATTGGGAAAAAGCCGTACCAGTTCGTCACCCACACGCGCCTTGTCCGGCGGCAAATAGAAACTGGACAAATAGTTGGCCGGAAAATCCCTGAGTAATTCCGGCGTGGTGATAACAAAAAAATTTACTTTCATCGAATCCCATTGCACTTTGCGCAGGCTGGTGACCCTGGCCGAGAACCGGCTCCCCGCCACGTCATAGGTGAGCATGTCACCCAGATGGATGCCCAGCGTTTGTGCAATGCCTTCCTCCACAGAAAGTTCGCCGCCCTGCCCGGTTTTCCACCACTTCCCGCTCACCAGCTCGTTCCAGGCCGGCATCTGCTCCATATAAGAGAGGTTGAATTCACGCTCCACCAGCGAACGGGCACGCGGCTCGGGATAATCCTTGCCGCTAATGGATCGCTCATTGATGGCCACCAGCCTGCCACGTACCATGGGTTGCAGTTCTGGCGGCGGCAACGCCTGCCGGGCAAGGAAATCCTGCACCGGTTGAATCTGGTCAGGCTGGATATTCACCAGAAAACGGTTAGGCGTATCCGGTGGCAGCTTGCCCTGCCAGCCCTGCAGCAGATCGGCGCGCACCAGCGTCAGCAGCAGCAAAGCCATTCCCCCCAGACTCAGCGCCACCACCTGCACTGCCGCGCTACGGCCATGCCGTGCGAGATTATTGAATGCATGCCGCCAATGCGACTGAAAGAAATTTGCGTGGCGCGCCAGGCCGTGCAACAGCACCCATGCCAACCCGCCAAACGCCAGCAACCCCGCCAGCAAACCGCCCAATACCGCAAAGCCCAGTTCCAGTGAACCTGCATGCCACAGGAACAGTCCGGACAATACCAGCAACGCAAAACCAAAAATCAGCCAGCCACTGATTTCCGGCGAACCCATCTCGCGGCGCAGCACACGCAACGGCGTTACATTGCGCAATTGCAATAAAGGCAGGAAAGCAAAACCGAGCAATAATGCGAAGCCGCTGGCTGCTGCCTTGAGCAGCGGCATCGCACCCGGCTGTGGCAGATCCGCTTCGCGCATTGAAGCAACGCTCTCGACCATCCCCGCTTGCGTGATATAGCCCAGCAAGCCGCCAAGAACCACCGACACCATACCGAGCAGGATGAATTGATACAGGAATAGCCTCAGCACCTGCCCCTGCTGCGCACCAAGGCAGCGCATCACTGCGCAACCATCCAGGTGACGCAATACGAAACGCCGGGCGGCCAGCGCGATCGCCGCGCCAGCCAGGATCGCAGCGGTCAGTGCCGCCAGACCGAGGAAATGCTCGGCACGCTCCAGCGCGATGCGTATCTCGGGACGCGCGTCGCGTACATCTTCCATTTTTTCGTTGCCGGATAGCTTGTCTTCCAGCGCTGCACGCAATGCTTTCACCTGCTTTGCATCACCGGCAATCATCATGCGATAGGAAATACGGCTGCCTTCCTGCAGCAGTTCGGTGGCAGCCAGATCGGCTTCGTTCATCAACACGCTCGGAGCAAGGCTGGAAAACCCGATGGACTGGTCGATATCCTTCACGATACGTGCCGCCACAGTGAAACGTTGCACACCGATACCTACTTCGTCGCCCACTTTCAGATCGAGCTTGCGCAACAGGCGTTCATCTGCCCACACCGTACCGTGAGATGGAATCGCTTGCGCGACATGCTCACTGCCATCGTCAATCTCGATCTTGCCGCGCAGCGGATAACCCGGTTCCACAGCCTGGATCTCGCTCAGCAACACCTGTTCAAGGTGCGACACCATGCTTGGGAAGATGCGGCTCTGCACTACCCGCAGGCCTCGCTTCTGCGCCATTTCACGGTATTGGACAGGGAACGGTCGCGAGGAAGTAATGCGCAGGTCGGCACCGATCAGGCTTTGCGCCTGCTGCTGCAGGGCCTGTCGTACACGGTCGGCAAACAGGCCTACGGTCGCAAGACTGCCCACCGCCAACACCAGCGCCAGCAGCAGTACACGCCACTCGCCGGCACGCCAGTCGCGACGCAGGAGATTGAGGGATAGATGAAGGAGATTCATCACGTCACGCCGCTCCGTTCATATGAATGAAGCAGCACGCATATTCAGTCCTTGCCAAACAAATCGCGGCTATACACCTTGTTTGCCACGTCGCGAATATCATCAGTAATACGGTTGGCAACAATGACATCGGCTTCTTTTTTGAATTGCGCCAGGTCATTCACTACTCTCGAGTTGAAAAAAACCGGATCCTTGAGGGCCGGCTCGTACACGATCACTTCGATACCCTTGGCTTTGATACGTTTCATGATGCCCTGGATGCTGGAGGAGCGGAAATTGTCCGAGCCGCTCTTCATCACCAGCCGGTGAATGCCGACCACCTTGGGATTCTGCTTTAGGATATCGAAAGCAATGAAGTCCTTGCGTGTAGTGTTGGCCTCGACAATGGCATGGATGAGATTCTGCGGCACATCCTGGTAGTTGGCCAATAACTGTTTGGTGTCCTTGGGCAGGCAATAGCCTCCATAGCCGAACGAGGGGTTGTTGTAATGGTCGCCGATGCGTGGATCGAGACTCACCCCCTGAATGATCTGCCTGGTATCCAGGCCATGTGTTGCGGCATAGGTATCCAGTTCGTTGAAGTAGGCCACGCGCATGGCCAGATAGGTATTGGCAAACAGTTTGATCGCCTCGGCTTCGGTGGAATCCGTGAACAGTATTTGTATGTCCTGCTTGACCGCGCCCTGTTTGAGCAGGTTGGCGAAAATCTCGGCGCGTTTGGAGCGTTCACCCACCACGATACGTGAAGGATGCAGGTTGTCATACAGTGCTCTGCCTTCACGCAGGAACTCGGGCGAAAAAATGAGGTTTTCGCAATTCATTTTTTTTCTGAGTTTGGCTGTATAACCCACCGGGATGGTGGATTTGATGATCATCACTGCCTGCGGATTGATACTTTGTACGTCCTTGATAACTGCCTCGATGGATTTGGTGTTGAAGTAATTGGTCTCGGGATCATAATCGGTGGGAGTAGCGATAATGACGTACTCCGCACCGGCATAAGCCTCGCGCTTGTCCAGCGTAGCCTTGAAGTTCAGTTTCCTGTGTGCCAGATAGTCTTCAATCTCCGCATCCTCGATGGGAGATTGTTTGCGGTTGAGCATTTCCACTTTTTCGGGAACGATGTCGATGGCCACGACTTCGTTGTGCTGAGCCAGCAGGATGGCATTGGAGAGACCGACATAACCGGTTCCGGCAATTGCGATTTTCATGATTTTTTCGTATCCAGAGTAATTCAGTTAACCAAACGATGCAGATTATCCTGCACCAGTATTACATTTCTTCAATCCGGCCCATTATGCAGCACCACCCTGCCAGCCGCCAGCCGCAATTGTTTGCTGCAACGCCTTGCCAGCGCTTCATCGTGTGTCACTAGGATCAGTGTCGTACCTTGCGCACGATTGAGCTCCAGCATGAGTTCGATGACTTGCGCGCCGGTATCTGCATCAAGATTGCCGGTAGGCTCGTCGGCAAAAAGGATTTTGGGTTGTGTGACAAAAGCACGGGCCAGCGCGACACGTTGCTGCTCGCCGCCGGAAAGGTGTTTGGGCTGGTGAAAAGCGCGTTCACTCAGACCAACTTGTTGCAGGGATACTTCGGCACGCTGGCGCGCATCCTTCAGACCGGCCAATTCCAGCGGCAACATGACGTTTTCCAGTGCATTCAACGCAGGCAATAACTGAAAGGACTGGAACACGAAACCCGCCAGTTCACCGCGCAGCCTCGCACGCCCGTCTTCATCCAGCGCAAAAAGATCAATGCCATTCAACAGCACACTGCCACTGCTCGGCACATCCAGCCCGGCCAGCAGCCCCAATAGCGTCGATTTACCCGAACCTGAGGCACCGACAATGGCAAGGCTCTCGCCGGATTCCACTTCAAAACTGACGTCATGCAATATTACTAGCGGCTGATCGCCACTTAACACTTGCCTGGTAAGCCCTGCTGCTTGCACAATCGACGTCATGAAGACCTTTCTCAAATTCTTTTTGCTGCTCGCCACCCTGGCGCTACCCCATTCCGCGCTGGCCGCGAAAAATATCCTGATATTCGGCGACAGTTTATCAGCCGGCTACGGTATAGCACGAGACGATTCATGGGCAAATTTATTGCAGCATGAACTGAAAAAAAACCGTCCGCAACTCGAAGTAATCAATGCAAGCATCAGTGGCGAAACGACTTCCGGCGGATTGCGGCGTATCGGCAAGGCATTGCAGCAACACCGGCCGGCAGTGGTCATACTCGAACTGGGCGCCAACGACGGCCTGCGCGGTACGCCCATCAGCGAGAGCAGAAAAAATCTCGACAGGATCATTACCCGGATAAAAAAAACGAACGCGAAAGTGTTGCTGATCGGCATGCAACTGCCGCCCAACTACGGACCGCGCTACACCAGGCAATTCAGCGACATGTACCCGAAACTGGCAAGGCAGCATGATATCGCGCTCATCCCCTTCATGCTGGAAGGCGTTCCGCCCGATCAGTTCCAGGCCGACAATCTGCATCCCACTGCCGCCGCGCAGCCGCGTATCATGCATCTCATCCTGCAATCGCTATTGCCCTTGTTACGCTAATGGTCGCCTCAAAAAAATGCAAAGTTCTAAGCAAGACAAGGCGCGAGCAAAAAATTGCGACGCAGCATATGTTGAATATGTAAGGAGTGATTTTTTGTGAGCAACAACGTATTGCGACGAAATTTGGATTTTTAGAGGTGACCTGATGCCCAACCATCTTGCCCACGAAACAAGCCCCTACCTGCTGCAGCACGCAGACAATCCCGTGGAATGGCACCCGTGGTGTGAAAAAGCATTGCAGCTTGCACGCGAGCAAGATAAACCCATCCTGCTCTCCATTGGTTATTCCGCTTGTCACTGGTGTCATGTGATGGCGCACGAATCGTTCGAGGACGAAGCCGTTGCAGCCGTCATGAACGAACACTTCGTCAACATCAAGGTGGATCGCGAGGAACGTCCCGACCTCGACCAGATATACCAGAATGCGCATTTCCTGCTCACCCACCGCGGTGGGGGCTGGCCACTAACCGTGTTTCTTGCCCCTGACGGTACGCCGTTCTACAGCGGTACCTACTTTCCAAAACAGGCACGTTACGGTCTGCCTGGATTTCCCGACCTGTTGTTGAACATTGCCAAAGCCTACCGGGAAAAACGCGGCGAACTCGCAGAATACAGCGAGCAATTCATTGCCGCCCTCGCCACCTTGCAACCGGAAAATAACGCAGGTGACATTCCCCTTGACCTCTCGCCCGTCTCCCTGGCAGTCGCACAACTCTGCGGACGTTTCGACCGGGTAAATGGCGGATTCGGCAATGCGCCAAAATTCCCGCATCCTGCCGAGCTGGATTTACTGTTGCGGCAGGCACATGCAAAACGGGACTATCAAATCCTCCACATGGTGCTGTTCTCGCTGCAACAGATGGCGCGAGGCGGAATATACGACCAACTCGGCGGCGGTTTCAGCCGCTACAGCGTGGATGCAAACTGGGACATACCGCATTTCGAGAAAATGCTGTACGACAACGGCTTATTGCTCGGCATATATTGCGACGCCTGGCTGATCAGCGGCGATGCGTTGTTCGAGCGCACCATCAGGCAGACTGTCGGCTGGGTGCTGCGCGAAATGCAGTCTCCGCAAGGCGGCTACTATGCATCGCTGGATGCCGATTCGGAACATGAGGAAGGCAAGTTCTATGTGTGGCAGCGTAACGAGATTCGCAAACTGCTGACTGCAAAAGAATACGAGTTCATCGAACCCTATTATGGTCTGAACAGCACCCCCAACTTCGAGAATCACGCATGGAACCTGCGCCAGGCCAGGCCGTCAGGCGAAATTGCGCAAGACTTGCATCTCAGCCCCGAACAGGCAGCTAAAAGACTTGCATCGGCAAAAACCAAATTGTTCTCCGCCCGTGAACTGCGCCCGCATCCCGGTCGCGACGAGAAAATACTGGGCAGCTGGAATGGCCTGATGATCGCAGGTATGGCGAAAGCTGCCCGGATATTCGAATGCGATGACTGGACGCATTCGGCTCAGCAGGCCATGGACTTCGTGCGCAACACACTATGGCAGGACGGCAGGCTGCTCGCCACGCACAAGGACGGCAAAACGCACCTGAATGCCTATCTGGATGACCATGCTTTCCTGCTGAATGCGGCGATAGAGTTGTTGCAAGCCGAATATCGAGGCGAAGATATGAACTTCGCAATACAGCTCGGCGATGCGCTGCTGACACGTTTTGAAGATAAGCCGAACGGCGGATTCTTTTTCACCAGTCACGATCACGAAGCGCTCATTCAGCGCAACAAGACCGGACAGGACAACGCGACCCCATCCGGCAATGGCATTGCCGCTCAGGCATTGCTGCGCCTGGCCGAGCTGACCGGCAAAACACATTATGCGGAAGCAGCAGAACGGTGTTTGAAACTGTTTTTCCCGGCCATGCAGCAATCCGCAAGCCAGTTCTGCAGCTTATGCAGCGCGCTGGAGACAATCCTGCAACCCTCTTCCCTGCTGGTGCTTTGCGGGCCAAAAAAGGAAGCAGCCGCCTGGAAGGCGGCTGTTCTGGCGAAATATCTGCCGGAGCTGACGGTCATTACATTGAAAGGCAAAGAAACCAATTTGCCGCCACCACTGGACAAGCCTAAACCCTCGAAAACAACTGCCTGGCTATGCTGCGGCACGCAATGTCTGCCGCCCATCACCAACCTGAATGAATTACTTGCGGCATTAGGGTAATGCCCCGGTTTTCTGCGGGAGGTTAACCGGATTAGTGGCTTTTGCGACGGTCGGACATGCTCAGCGCAATTGCCCCCAGCGCCACGGCAAACCATAACGTCGCGAGCCGGATCAGCACGGTGGCGGCAACAGCCTGGGATTGCGCGACGTTGTTCAGCATCAGCAACGCGACCATGGTGGCTTCGGTACCGCCAAGACCGCCCGGCAGAAAACTCAGCGCTCCGACCAGCATGGAAAAAGCATAAATGAACAGCGCGACCTGCAGCGGCATATCGCTGCCGAGCGCGTGCATGATGTAATAGAAAGCCACGCCCTCAGCTCCCCAGGCCACCAGACCCAGCGCCATGCCCTGTAACAGCATGGGCAGTTTGAAGCAGCGGCCGGAGTGCAACACGATTTCGATGCCGTGACCGACCAGTTTACCCAAACGCGCAGGCAGCTTTCTCTTCGCTAACAATTCGAGTGCCTGCATCCATTCGGTTTGCTGCAGTATCACGAGTACCGCCACGATGATCACACCAAGGATCACCACAATGGGTTGCGTCTTGGGGTACGCCCACAGGCCAATGGAAACCAGCAATAGCATGCTGATTAGATTGGAGAACTGTTCGGAAAAAAATGTCGCGAGGCTTTCGGGATAGCTCACGCCATGCCGTTTAAGAAACACACTGCGAATCGATTCACCCACCTTGGCAGGCAGGATGGTCAGGCCGAAACCGGCAATGTAGATGCGCAAGCTTTCTGGTGCATAAACATGATGACCGAGCAGTCCAAGAAATTTCTGCCAGCGTACAAAACGCAGCCCGTAATTGACCAGCGACAGCGCAAGTGCAATGGCCGTCCCGAAAAATCCTACGCGTTGCATGGCGGCCAGTACTTCGCGCCATCCGCCCCACAGGGAAAACGCCAGGTAGCCGAGTGCGCTCAGCAGCACAACCAGTAGCAGCGCGCGAAAGCGCCAGCCCGACAACACAGTGTCTGTCATGCGATCAACAGAATCGTCGCGACCAGCCACACACCGACCGCAATGATTAAATGCGGATCGCGCACCAGGTCATGCGATGGGTCGCCGCCGCGGTTCTGGTGATGCAACAGATAGATGTAACGGAACACGCCGTACATCACAAACGGCACGGTATAGATCAGGTTGGCGGTGCCATGAACGCGAATGGTATCGGCACTCATGGTGTACAGGCTGTAGCTCAGGATCACGCCGGAAGCAGTGACGCCTATCATCTTGTCCAGCAGCACCGGACTGTAATGTTCCAGCACTTTGCGGTGGACCGCCTTGTCTTCGGCCAGTGCAAAAATTTCCGCCCGCCGCTTGGAAAAGCCGAGGAACAGCGTCACCATCAAACCGCACAGCAGCAGCCATTGCGAGGGCGGTATGCCGACGCCCAGCGTACCGGCAAGTATGCGCAGCATGAAACCGGCGGCAATGATGAACACATCCAGTATCACCACATGCTTGAGCCGCAGCGAATAGGCGACGTTCATCACTGCATAGCCTGCCAGGATGGCCAGCACCACTGTGGAAGCGCAATTCGCCAGCACCAGACCGGACACACCCAGCACACCCGCGAGTATTGCTGCGGTAGGCATGCCAACCCGTCCCGAAGCCAGTGGCCGCGAACTTTTCTTCGGATGGAGGCGATCCCGTTCCACGTCGATGATGTCGTTGAACACGTAAATCGCGCTGGAAACCAGACAGAATGCGGCAAATGCCGTCATCACTTGTGTAACCAGATGGGCATCCTGCCAGGCATGGCCGAACAGCAGTCCGGTGAACACGAAAGCATTCTTCACCCACTGGTGGGGCCGCATCAGGCGTATGAGATCGAACAATTTATTCATTTCACGAGTCTGGAATCTGCTGATAGTAAGCGTAATCGGCGGATGACAGCAATTCCATGTCGCCGCGGCTGTCACCGTAGGCATACAAGGTATAGCCGTCACGATCGCCGAGCAGCGCCTGCAGACGGCGCACTTTTTCGATACCAAAACAGTTGGCACCGGCGAATTTTCCGCTCACCAGTCCCGCTTCATGAGTTTGCAGGCGAGTGGCTATCACATCGTCGAAACCGGCATTGATCGCCCAGAGGCGCACATAGAGTTCCAGAGAGGCGCTGATCACCACACAACGGTGACCAAGCTTCTTGTGCCAATTCAGCCGTCTTATCGCTTCCGGACGCAACAAACCCGGCAGCACATTGGCGGCAAACTGCTCACCTTTCTGGCGCAGGGCATCCATGCTCATTCCTGCAAGACAACGCATGAACACTTTCTCCTTCGCAATGTCATTACGGACCAGGCCAAGAACATAGCCAGCGAGCGTTGGCAACAGAACGATCATATTCCTCACAAATGCCATCTTGCCCAGTGCATGCAACAGGAACGGGAACATGGTATCGCGCCGCGTCAGCGTACCGTCAAAGTCGAATGCAGCCACGACCGGTTTGTTCGCTAGATCTGCACTCACATTTTCATCCGTTTGAAAATCGGTTCCGGAACATGTTTGATGATCAGCATGATGTAGCGCCAGAACCACGGCAAATAAACCACATCCGCCGATTTACCCAGCGCGGCCACGATACGTTCGCCTATGTTTTGCGGCGATGCCACCAGAAACAGACCGGGTAATCCATATGTCATGGCAGTATCCACAAATCCGGGTTTGACGGTGATGACGCGTACACCGCTGGGATACAGGCGATTGCGCAGCCCCTGCAAATACAGGCTGAGCCCGCCTTTTGCGGCACCATAGACATAATTGCTCTGCCTGCCGCGGTCGCCGGCAACCGAGGAAATACCGATAATGAAACCGCGTTGCAACTGTTCAAGATAATTCGCGCAATAACCGAGTATGGAAGCCGCACCGGTGAAGTTGCTGGCGATGATTTTCGCGCCCACATTGAAATCCCGTGCCGCCTGCTGGTCGCCCAGATAACCGAAAGCCAGCACGACACCGGACAGGTTGGGCATAGCCGCAATGACAGATTTGAAAAACGCCTCATGAGTATCGGTCGTTTCCGCATCGAACCGGCCGTACTGCACCTCGACGCCATAACGGATTCTCAAGTCTGCGGCAATTCGCTGTAATTCCTCCTCGTCGCGGGAAGCCAGATATAGCGCATCGCCGCGCGCGGCGAATGCAGCGGCAGTGCCGCGCGCAATGGCCGAAGTAGCACCCAGGATCAATACCGCATCACTCATGTTCCCTCCCCGATTCCCAGACGCCGCGAAAGACTGGAACTGAAGCGGTTTTGCGGATCGACTGTATTTTTTATCTCGAGCCATTCTGCATAACGCGGATACATGGCACGGAACGAGTCGGCAGAAAGGCGTGCATCCTTGGCAAGATAAATCCGGCCGCCGTAGCGCAACACAATTTCGTCCAGTTGATTCAGCAGCGCAAACAAGTCATGTCCGTGGATGGGCAGATCCAGTGCCAGGGTATAGCCAGCCATGGGAAATGACAGCATGCCCTTGCCCTGCGGACCGAACCGCTTCAGCACTGCGAGAAAAGAGGGGCGGCGGCTTTCGGACAACTTTTGCAGTAATTGCTGCATGCCTTCGTAGGCTTCCGCCTCCGGAATAACGCACTGGTATTGCACAAAACCACGTTTGCCATACATGCGATTCCAGTTGCCGATTGCATCCAGCGGATAGAAGTAAGGATCGTAGTGGCTCAGGAAGGGTTCCCGCTTCCCGCCCTCACGGTGGTAATACAAGCCGTTGAATGCGGAGATGCTCAGCGAATTCAGCATCAAGGCCGGGAAATCAAACGGGATGGAGCGGTTGCGTCTGCCTGCGCCCTTGAGACCAAGCGGCGCTTCCTTCAACTCCGCATGATGCCCACACATGGAAATCCCGCGCCCGAGTTTCGCACCTTTGGCCAAACTGTCTATCCATGCGACGGTGTAATGATCGTCAATGGCAGGATCCTGCAGTTGTTGAAAAAGCTGTTCCAGATCCCGTGCGGCATGGTGCTTCACCTGCATGTATGCGCTTTGTATTTTGACGAGTTTGATCGTCACTTCGCCGATGATGCCGGTCAATCCCATGCCGCCCACTGTAGCCCAGAACAATTCCGGTTTCTCGGATGGCGAACATGTCACCTGACTACCGTCAGCCAGTATCATCCCGATGGACAGTACGCATGCGCTGAATGAACCATCGCGGTGATGATTCTTGCCATGCACATCCGCCGCCACGCAACCGCCGAGCGATACGAATTTTGTACCGGGCGTCACCATCAGGAACCAGCCCATGGGCACAATCAGGTTGAGAATCTCCGCCAGCGTTGCGCCGGCTTCGGCGCGCAGGATTCCCCGTTCCGTATCGAATTCAAGAAACCGGTTAACACGCTCGGTCAGCAACACACGTCCATTTTCATTCAGGGCTGCGTCGCCATAACTGCGTCCCTGGCCGCGCGTGATCAGACTTTCCGTATCCGGCTTCAAGTCTGCGTAACGTTCCGGGCGCTGCAGCTCACAGGATTGCACAGGGTAGCGTCCCCAGCCCGATAGCGGCGTAATCAGCGTGGACATTACATGCACTCCTCAGGAAAATATTTTCTGCAAAAATAACAGGGCGCGTGCGGCAGAAAATCCGGAATCCGGTAATACCTGTCCATGATTGGCCTCAGCACGGTCTCCTTATAGTGACTGAAATCGAAGCCATAGCCCAGCACGAAATAGAAGGTCGCACCGCGCAACTGGAATTCCCTGACCTCCACCTTGCGGAAATAAGGCGTGAACTGCCCAAGTTCGGGTGCGGATTTTTTCACGATCAGGATGTCGCGGCCATCGAACGGACGGAAGTCAGTGATCATGTCATCCTGCCGCGCATAAGTCGAACCACCGCCGAACACGGAGAAATTCTTGCCGTAATGGTAGGAAATGATCGCAGCCGGCGTATAGCCGTCCGAGGCCAGCAGGAAGCCCTGCTGCTCATAAGACCGCACCTGTTCCACGATGGCATCATTTTTGAACATGAACACGATGCCATCATACAGTTTGTTGTGCTTCCAGGTTTCCATCGGCATGGCAGCAATGACGGCGATTGCCGCCAGATGCAGCGCGCTGAACCAAAGCATGAACTTGAACGTCTTGCGCAATTCATCGCCGGATAAAAGCACGCCCAGCAGTAAATAGATAAAGGGATAAAATGCCAGCACCCAGTGCAGTCCAATATCCCTTTTCAATGACAACAGCGCGAAGACTGCCAACGGCACCAGAAATGTCCATGCGAACAAATTGAAGTGGTCGCGGTTGATGGACTGTTTGATCTCCGCGCGACGTCTGAAAAGGTAATAGACGACCGGCGGCGTCATCAGGTAAACCTGCATACCGATGAAGGCAGCAATACTTCCCGGCGAGAATTTCTCTCCTTCGTTACGGTGATAGATATTGAACAGGATATTGTCCCAGCAGTGGGTGTAGTTCCAGTAAAGATTGACCAATGCAAACGGGAAAGCTGCCAGGAACAGCAACATAAAACCTTTCGTCTTCTGCGCATTTTTTTCCGAAAAAATGAAATACGCCACATAGGCCAATCCCAGCAACACGGCAAAATATTTCGACAGGAAGGCCATGCCGAAAAAAACACCGGACAATGCGTACCATGCCATGCTGTTTCTTTGCAGCGCTTTGAAAAGCGAAATGGCCGAAAGGAACACCAGCAGGATCAACGGCGTGTCGGTCGTCACCAGCACATTCAACAAATTAAGCGGTGATATCAGAAACAGGATGGCAACCAGTGTTGCCCTGGTTTCATCATACGGTTTGAGTAAGCGGTAGATACCGATGCCGATCAGGGTGGCAAGCAAAATCGCCGGCAAGCGCAGCACCCATTCCGAATTGCCGAAGAGCAGCATGAACTGGAGCACCCAGCCCACCATGGGCGGGTGGTCGTAAAAACCAAAATCCGGATGTTTGGCCCACACGATGAAATAGGCTTCGTCGCCCGACATGGGCAGCACCCAGGCTAGGACAAGCTTGATTGCCAACGTAACCAGCAATGCAACCTTGAATTGCGAGACCGGATTCAAAAGTTTTATCAAGTATCTTTCAGTCATTGCCTGACTATTGCAATGTGATCCCGCCCACCTGCGCTCCGAATCCATCGAATGCTTCTGCCACACCGGCACCGAATTTCTTTGCCAGCCGGTCTGCAAAATTTTCACGCGTGGTGAAATCGACTATGTTTTTCTCCTTGATTTCGTCGCGTGCCACTGAGTCCACGCTGCCATACCCGTCCGCCAGCCCCAGATGGATTGCCCTTTCCCCCGTCCAGAACAAACCACTGAAGATTTCAGGCGACTCTTTCAGGCGCTTGCCGCGCCCTTCCCTGACCACAGCGATGAATTGCTGGTGGATATCTTCCAGCATCTGCTCAATGAAGACCTTCTGCTTGGGATCCAGCGGCGAATACGGATCCAGGAAACCCTTGTTCTTGCCCGCTGTCATCAGGCGCCGTTCCACACCCAGTTTCTTCATGGTGCCGGTGAAACCGAAACCGTCCATCAACACACCGATGGAACCGACGAGACTCGCCTTGTTGACAAAAATCTTGTCCGCCGCCGCTGCAATGTAATAACCGCCGGAAGCGCACATATCCTCAATCACGACATACATCGGAATCTTGGGATGCAGACCGCGCAGACGGCGTATCTCGTCGTTTATCAGCCCTGCCTGCACCGGACTGCCGCCGGGACTGTTGCAGCGCAACACTACGCCTGCCGTCTTCTTGTCCTCAAAAGCATCCTGCAGACTGCCGATGAGATTGTCCGCATTAGCAACGCTGCCGGGAGCAATAATCCCTTCCAAATCGATCAGCGCGGTATGTTTGCCGCTCATTGAACCTTCCACTTTATCTCCCGCCCAGCCCATGGCCATGAACAGCAGGATGAACAGATATACGAAAGTCAACGCCTTGAAGAAAATGCTCCAGTGCCGCGCGCGGCGCTGCTCCTGGATGGCGGACATGGCCAGTTTTTCCAGCACGCCGTGTTCCCAATTATTGTTGTCATCTGACATCTCATTACTCCTTCAGTAAATTTGATCAGGCATTTGCTTTGAACCACGCCCTCAATTCGGCGAAATCGTTCAGCAGGGCAACCGGGTTCAATTCGCGCAACTGATCTTCAGGATGCGCGCCATGTGTTACACCCACCGCATCCACCCCGGCATTGATCGCCATCTGCAGGTCGTGCGTGGTATCGCCGATCATCACGGTGCGCTCCGGTTGCACATCCAGCTCCTCCATGAGTTCCAGCAGCATCGCCGGATGCGGCTTGGAAAACGTACGGTCGGCCGTGCGCGTGGCATGGAAATACCTGCCCATCTGTGTCGTCTCCAGCGCACGATCCAGGCCGATGCGATTCTTGCCCGTCGCCACCGCAAGCTGGTAACCCGCATCACATAATTCGACAATGGTCTCGCGTGCCTGCTCGAACAACGGAATGGCGTCATGTTGCGACAGGAAATGATGTCGATAACGCGCCACCAGCGATTCATACATCTTTTCCGGCGCCTCCGGAACTGCGTAGCGCAGCGCCTGTACCAGGCCGAGCCCGATCACATGGCGTGCCGTCTCATCGTCCGGCACCGGCAACTTCAAGTCTCTACAGGCCGCCTGGATTGAACCTGCAATGATCGCAGTGGAGTCTATCAACGTGCCATCCCAGTCAAACACGATCAAATCGTAACGTTTCGTCATTCATGCGGCCCAAAAAATGCAGGCGCGAATTCTACCATTTCGCTTGCCCGCATCCCCGACTATCCCTACCATGCCGCGCCATGTGATGAAAAATGCATTCGTCCACGAAATGCACGAAATGACACGAACAAAACCGAGCTGCGTACGTGTGTTTTGTGAACAAAACGAGACTCAAGAATGAACCCACTTCCTGTTTGGCTAATTTACTGCCGCCCCGGTTTTGAACACGATTGCGTGGAAGAAACCCAGGCCATGCCTGTCGAAGTGACTGAAAACAGCGGCTTCGTCGTACTGCAAGGCAAACCGCGTCTGGCATACGGGCAATTGACCTTTGCTCGCCAATTGCTCAGTTTGCACACAGAAGTAAACGAACTGCCGGAACGCGACCGTCTTACGCCGCTGCTGGCTGCAATACCCGCATCAATCGAACGCTTTGGCGCACTGTATCTGGAAGTGCCGGACACCAACGAAGGCAAGAAGCTCTCGGGTTTCACGAAACGTTTCCAGCCCCTAATGGAAAACGCGTTGAGACAGCAAGGCAGGTTGCCCCCTCCCGATTCCGTTCGCCCTGAGGCTGTCGAAGGGGGAACGGAATCTGTTCCCGGACTTCACATCTTCTTCCCCAATGGACATCGCGCCCTCATTGCCACCAGCGACCCACATAGCAGCAGTAGCGCACACATGGGCATCCATCGCGTAAGCATGGTGAGCGATGCACCGAGCCGTTCCTATCTCAAGCTGGCGGAAGCATTCGAAGTGTTCCTGGACAAGAAAGAACAGGCGCAGTGGCTAAAGCCCGGCATGACAGCGGTGGATCTGGGCGCTGCGCCCGGCGGCTGGACCTGGCAACTGGTGCAACGCGGATTAAAAGTCATTGCGGTAGACAACGGCCCGCTCAAGGGCGCGGCAGCAAAACATCCATCCATCAGGCATCTGCGCCAGGACGGCTTCCGTTTCCGCCCGCAGCGTCCGGTGGACTGGCTGGTGTGCGACATGGTGGAACAGCCGCAACGCGTCGCCGCGTTGATGACGGAATGGTTCGTCGGGGGACAGAGTCAACGAGCCATCTTCAACCTCAAGCTGCCGATGAAAAAACGTGTGAATGCGCTTCAGGGAATACAGAACGACTTACACAAGGCGCTCAACGCCAAAGGCATCGCGCATCAGCTACGAGTAAAGCAGCTCTACCACGACCGGGAAGAAGTGACGGTGTTTTTGGCGCGCAAGCGCTAAGTGGCGGTTGCGGCGTCGAGCTTGTCGATGAATTTCTGTAACTCCGGCGGCAGAGGTGCGCTAATGGTCAGCGGTTCTCCAGTCAGCGGGTGGTTGAAGGCGATGGAATGGGCATGCAGGAACATGCGTTTCAATCCCCTTTTCGCCAGTTCCTTGTTGCGCGCGAAGTCGCCGTACTTGTCGTCGCCTGCGATGGGAAAGCCCAGATGCGAGAGGTGCACGCGAATCTGGTGTGTACGCCCAGTCTTTAACTGAGCTTCCAAGAGAGTGAATTCCGGCCAGCTTTTCTGCAAAGTGAAAATGGTATGCGACGCCTGCCCGTCTTCGCGCACCATCACGCGCTTCTCGCCCTGCGGGGTATCGAATTTGTGCAGCGGCAGCTTCACGTGCTGCCTGGCGTTCTTCCACTGCCCCAATACCAGGACGAAATAGCGCTTGTCGCTGTTGCCCTCGCGCATGATCTCGTGCATCCCGGTCAACGCCGAGCGCTTTGTCGCAAGCAGCAGCACCCCGGAGGTCTCTCGATCCAGCCGATGCACTAGTTCAAGGAATTTGGCCTGCGGCCGTGCCCTGCGCAATTGTTCGATGACCCCGAAACTCACCCCGCTGCCACCATGCACCGCCGTACCAGCGGGTTTGTTGATGGCCAGAATCGCTTCATCTTCATACAAAACAGGGAATTCGGTGGCCGGGACGTAGTCGCTTTCGGGCTTTTCAGCCACCCGGATGGGGGGAATGCGCAATATATCGCCCGTTTGCAGGCGGTAGGTCTGATCCACGCGCTTCTTGTTCACCCGTACTTCGCCCCGCAGGATGCGGTAGACATGGCTTTTGGGCACGCCTTTCAGGTGCCGAAACAGAAAGTTGTCGATACGCTGCCCTGCGCCGCCCTCATCGATTTCCACCCAATTTACAGAGTCTTTGCTTAAACCGTTCATTTTGAATATACTTCGCGCCTCGCGTGTGCGCCTTCGTGAAACGGGATGCTTATTTCCCCGTCCAACCCAAGGCAGGCAATCAAGCCGCCTACGAAGCAGCCCCGCCCGGTTATCTCACTCACCGGAGACAAGCAGTGATGGTAATTGATTTGCGCGCTCTAGGCACGAAGCAGATAGATTTTGGTGTGCTGCCCCATTTGAGAAACCGGCGGCATACGGCTACAGACAAGCTATACAACGAGAAGAATAAATTGATACAACGTCGTCATTACAACTTACTGACAGTTAGCACGACCCTCATTCTCGCGCGCTAAGCGGCGCGTAGCCTTGTTCTGCCCGTGTAAGAGCGCGGGAGAAAAATATGAAACGCATGTTATTCAATGCGACGCAGCCGGAAGAGCTCCGCGTCGCCATTGTGGATGGTCAGAGACTCATCGACCTCGACATTGAGACTGCCGGCAAGGAACAACGCAAAAGCAACATCTACAAAGCCGTCATCACCCGTATCGAACCCAGCCTCGAAGCCTGTTTTGTCGAATATGGCGGTACCCGCCACGGATTCCTCCCGTTCAAGGAAGTCTCTCCGCAGTATTTCCAGCCCGGCGCCAACAGCCGCTCCAACATCAAGGAAGCGCTGAAGGAAGGTCAGGAATTGCTGGTGCAGGTGGAAAAGGACGAGCGCGGCAACAAGGGCGCAGCACTCACCACGTATATCAGTCTGGCCGGCCGTTACATCGTGCTGATGCCGAACAACCCGAGCGGCGGTGGCGTATCGCGCCGCATCGAGGGAGAAGACCGCAATGAACTGCGCGACTTGCTGGCGCAGATGGAAGTGCCGCAGGGCATGAGCGTCATCGCCCGCACAGCAGGTATCGGCCGCAATCTCGAAGAACTGCAATGGGACTTGAATTACCTCACGCAACTGTGGGAAGCCATTGAAGGCGCCGCAGAAGCAGAAAAAGCCCCTTCCCTGATCTATCTGGAAAGCAGCCTGGTGGTTCGTGCCATCCGCGATTATTTCAATCCGGAGATCGGCGAAATACTGGTCGACACCGACGACATCTTCCAGCAGGCACAGGCTTTCATGGGTACGGTCATGCCGGATCATGTCGACCGCATCAAACGCTACCGCGACGATGTGCCGTTGTTCTCGCGTTTCCAGATCGAACACCAGATCGAGTCGGCCCATGCGCGCCAGGTGAACCTGCCTTCCGGCGGCGCCATTGTCATCGACCATACCGAGGCGCTGACCGCAATCGATATCAACTCCGCACGCTCCACACGCGGCGGCGACATCGAGGCCACAGCTTTCCACACCAACCTGGAAGCGGCGGACGAAATCGCGCGCCAATTGCGCCTGCGCGACCTGGGCGGACTGATCGTCGTCGACTTCATCGATATGGAATCAAACAAGAACCAGCGTGAAGTGGAAAATAGACTGCGCGAGTCTTTGCGCCTCGACCGCGCGCGCATCCAGACCGCCAAGATTTCGCGCTTCGGCCTACTGGAACTCTCGCGTCAGCGTCTGGCACCCAGCCTGGAAGAAGGCAACCACACCACCTGTCCGCGTTGCAACGGCATCGGCCATATCCGCGGCACAGAATCTTCCGCATTGAACATCCTGCGCATCATCCAGGAAGAAGCGATGAAGGACAGCAGCGCAGTCATCCATGCACAAGTACCGGTTGACGTCGCCACGTTCCTGCTCAATGAAAAGCGTGCCGATATCCATCGCATCGAACTACGCTTCAAGATCGCGGTGATTCTCATCCCCAACCCGCATATGGAAACGCCGCATTACAGCGTCACCCGCCTGCGTCAGGACGACATCACTTCCGACCATTTGCAAGCCAGCTACAAGCTGGTGGAAAAACCGGAAGAGATCAAACCGGTAACTCCTGCTGAACAGGAAACCAGGGCACAGCGTCCAAAAGCGGCGGTTCGCGGCATCACACCGGCACAACCTGCACCCAAGCACGCAAAAAGAAAAATTTCGCTGCTCGGCAGCCTGTTCAGCTGGTTCAAATTGCTGGATACCGAAAGCGAAGCTGCGAAACCCGCAGCACCGGCCAAAAGCGGACGCAACAAACAGCGCCGTGAACGCGGAGAACGTAACGAAGGCGGCAAACAGCGCCGTGATCGTAACGAAGGCGGGAACAAGCAGCAGCGCCGCAACCGCGATGCCGCACGCGCAGATGCCAAGGAATCCAGGGAACAACCGGAAAATCGCGGCGAACGCAAACCGCGCAATACCGAAAAACCTGCACTGGAAACGCCGAAACCCGTCGCGGCTGGTGAACAAGGCCAGGAAGGTAATGGCAATCGCGAAGGCCGCAAACGCGGCCGCCGCGGTGGCCGCCGTGAACGCGAGCGTCGTGAACAACAAGCCGCAGCTGCACCCAGCGAGAACGTGACGAGCAACGAAGTTCAGGCAGACGAGCAAGTCACGAAACCCGCAAGCAAAAAAGCTGTCTCTGCTCCGCTTCTCCAGCACACAGAGTACATCGCCTATCCGGATTCGATGAAAGATTCGATGGCACAGGCGGAACCGGCCGAAGCTGTTTCTGCGCCGGAGCCGATGCAGCAAGAGCTAGTGACAGAAACCGAAATGGTGACTTTGCCAGAAACGGTGCAGCAGGATCAAGAGGTGGAAACTGAAATGGTGGCCACCCCGGAACCAGAGCAGCAGGATCAAACGGCGGAAGTCGAAGTCATGTCGCAGCCCGAGCCAACGGAACAGCCTGAGGAAGTTGTTGCAACTCAGGTTACTTCCCAGATCGACCTGAGCAGCAGCGGCCTGACCATGATCGAAACCGATCCGGACAAGGCTGTCATCGTGCCTCCCGTCTCTGAAACCGGCCAACACGCACCGCGTCGTCGCCAGCGTCAGCGCGAGGTCTATACCGCCGAAAACAATGAACCGCTGCAACAAATCGAAACGCAGTCGCCGAATTGACCGGTTTGTTGGATAATGAAAGCGCACAGCATGCTGTGCGCTTTTTTATTGAGGGACGTCCACTATGCTTCGCATCCTGTTTGCACTTGCCGCACTTGCCGTTTTATTGCCCGCCCATGCTGCAATAGGCCCGGATCCGCATCGCAACTGGCTTAGTGCCGACAGTGCGCATTTCCGGGTCAATTACGCCGAGCCCCAGCGTGCACAAGCCGAGCGTATCACCGATATCGCCGAACGCGTTTATGCCCGCCTCAGCAAGGAACTGCAATGGCAACCCAGCGACAAAATAGAGATCGTCGTGGTCGACGAATTCGATATTGCCAACGGCTACTCCACCCCGCTGCCATTCAACAAAACCGCCATATTTCTCACTCCGCCAAACGAAGGTGAATTGCTGGATAACAGTGTCTGGCTGGAACTGCTGCTCACCCACGAACTGACGCATACTTTCCATCTGGACAAGGTGCGCGGCGCGCCAGGCGTATTGCGTCATATTTTCGGCCGTTTCCCGTTGTTGTTCCCCAACATCCTGCAACCCGGCTGGGCCATCGAAGGTATTGCCACTTACAACGAAAGCACACCGGAAGCCGGACGCGGACGGCTCAGGGGGCCAACATTCGAGGCGCTGATGCGTATCGAACATGAACAGGGCTTCAAATCCCTGTCCGAGATGAACGCAGATGGCCGCGCGTTGCCGGCTTCCAAACAATATTTGTACGGCGTGTATTTCTACGATTTTCTGGCGCGCAAATACGGGCCGGAAGCGATATACAAATACATATACCGATTCAGCGGCAACTTTCCCTTATGGTCGCGCGTCCATAGCAATCCGGTATATGCGACCGGCAAAAACATGACTGAGTTGTGGGACGAATTCATCGCCGATCTGACACAACAGATGACACGACGAGAAGCACCGCTCAAGTCGGCACTGCGCGCCGACGGTGAGGTCATTCTTCCGGCGAACTTCTCCATCGATTCTCTTGCATCCGTATCCGACGGCGCAATGGCCGTGGTGGACGACGGCCTGCTTCGAACAAAACTTGTTCATATCGACGCACAGGGCAAGGTACAGCATCTTGCCGAAGTCAATGCCGGTTCGCGTATCGACGTGCGCAACGACGGCAAAGTACTCATCGCCCAGCCCGATGTTTGCCGTAACTATAGTTACTATTACGACCTCTATATATGGGATGCAGCCAATGGCATGCAGCCCCTGACCAGTTGCGGGCGCTACCGCCGCGCGGTCTGGATGGACGGACAGATTGCAGCATTGCGCTTGGAGGGCGGTTCTTCCACGCTGAATATCCTTGAGCAAAGCAAAAACGGCTGGCAGGAATCGCGTACGCTGTACCAGACACCGGAACAAGTAGAGGCGGTTGACCTGGCTGCAAGCCATGACGGCAAGCGTATTGCGTTGGCAATCAAGCGGGCAGGCTCCTGGCAAGTACTGGAATTTGACAGTGGCGGTAGTACACCACGCGTATTGTTCAACCATGATGCGCCATTGCATGGATTGCGTTACGCAATAAACGGCAGAGACCTGGAGTTCATCGCCGTCAAAGACGACGTCTCCAACCTGTGGCGCTATACCCCGGCCACGAACAAACTGACGCGCCTGAGCCACACCTACACCGCCGTGCTCGCTCACAGCGGTATCGCGCAGGACGGTTCGGTAGTACTTGGCGTACTGGCAGCAGGCGGAACAGAGTTGCGCCGTATGCAGACCACAACTTCCCTTGCCCAGATAAAACCTGCTTCCAGTGAAACCACGGCATTGCAGGGTGACAGCCAGCCCGTCGCAAACAAACTGGGGGAACCCGGCAACTACCATGCTCTGTATTCGATGTATCCGCGCACATGGTTTCCTGCCGCGCTATCGGATCGAGGCCTGAATGCATACGGCGCATCCACATTCGGTGCGGACGCACTGGGCTGGCACAGCTATGCGGGCAGCCTGTTGTGGGAAACCTCGCAGCATGAAGCCATCGGCAGCTTCGACTATGCCTATCTTGACAGTCACCTCTTCAACTTCACACGCAACCTGCGGGCACGACAATGGACGGGCTCCAGCGGCAGTGAGACCACCACGATTTACGACCGTGAAACCAGTGCGCAATGGGTCTCTATGCTGCCATGGCTAAAACTCGAACGGCGTGTCTATTTCGGCATCGGCGCTGCCATACAGACTACAGACTACGTGCAGGTCGCCGGAGCCAGCAGCAGAATCCAGAATGAACGTATCGCGGCCGCCTTCCTGCGTTACGACACGCGTGGCACCAACTGGTATGCCGATGGTTACAATCGTGGCAACCTCAGCACCCTGCTGTATGAAAGCTACCGTCCTTTCGATAACTTTTATAATGGTCACATCTCCCGTTTCGATACGCGCGGCTACCTACCGATCGGTGAAACCGTGTTGAGTGCAAGATGGACGGAGGTGCGCGCGCATGGAAGCACCGAACAATTTCAGCTCGGCGGCGCATTTGAGTATGTCAGGACGCAAGCCCCCATGCTCAACCAGCGCGACCTGCCGTTGCGCGGTTATCGTGGCAATGAGACTGTATTGCGCGGACAGAACGTGCGCGTTGCAAACATTGAATGGCGCACCCCAATTGTCGACATAGACCGCCACGCCATGGTCCCGCCCATCGGTATCAACCGCCTGTCTGCCGCGGCTTTCATGGATGCGGGCAGCGTATGGGATAACGGCAACGCACGCTCAAGATATTATCGGGGTGTGGGGCTGGAACTGATCAGCGAAATCAAAGTGTATTACAGCGTCACTTTGCCGTTGCGTCTGGGAATCGCGCACGCTCTGGACGACGCCGGTGGAACGCGTGGATATTTGATGCTGGGACTATCGCTTTAGACTCATCAATATGCTGAACCGGATTGGCCAACCTCAGCTGGCATTGCCTGCCCAGTTATGAATGCGCATTCATATGCTTGTTCCGGATATGTTGCAGCAAGCCTTGCGCGGCGTCCTCCACCATATCCAGCACGCGCTCGAAACCGTCACCACCTCCATAATAGGGATCGGGAACCTCGCGCTCGGCATGGTTGCGGGCAAAATCCAGAAAAAGCCCCAAATGACTTTGGGCATCATCCGGACGCATGTGTTCGAGCATGACCAGATTCATGTTATCCATCGCCAGCACATAATCGAAGCGGCTGAAATCCTCCACTTCAACCTGACGTCCGCGCAGCAAGCTCATATCGTAACCGCGTTTCTTTGCAGAACGCTGTGCACGTGCATCGGGCGCGGCGCCGACGTGATAATCGTGCGTGCCTGCCGAATCGATATGGATGCTTTCCCCCAGCCCCGCTTTCTCGACATAGCTGCGAAATACCGCCTCGGCTGTGGGTGACCTGCAAATATTCCCCATGCAGCAAAATAATATTTTTATTGATTTGATATTTTCCATGATGCTGTTTCAACCAAGTTCATCATTTTCGGCAGACTGAACGCAGCCTGGAAATCTCCTACCACCGGTCCAGCTTATCCCCGCGGCTGGTGATATCGCGCAATGTAAACCAGTAAGTACGATCAGCCGTACCGGTTGTTGCGCTGCCATGCACGATCATGGCTCGACCCACACCGTAGCGACGGTAACCCTTGTTTTCGTATTTCGGCACGATGCGGTTACGCCAGGCGCCCAGATTGACATAGGTGTAGTTGCGATGTTCATCCGGAGGCGTGAAGCGCAGATCGACATCCATCGTCACGTGGGTATGGCCTTCGGCATGCAAACGAAGCCCCAGCGATCTGTAATCTTTCAGAAATGCAGGAAGTTTTGCGAACGGCGTTTTTTTCTTGATGTCCGACACCCATGCAATTAACTCCATCAGGTGGATATCCATCGAA
>JBNLBY010000025.1:0-30879 GCA_050303535.1 Sideroxydans sp.
CTCAATTTCTGCCCGGGTTTCCACTTCGCGGAGCGCGATTTTTCCACCGGGGTGAACGACAAAGTTCGTGTAATCAAACTGGGTGAATGAGGGGATGGGAGCGCAGGTCACCGGGTTGTAATGTTCCGGTGCGATCATTTCCGGCGGCCAGGGCGGTGCCAACGAGAAACTGGCCGTGATGGAAGAATGCGGTATCCATATCACACGCAATCCGGCTGAAATGGGACGCACGATGCAGAAGGTGTTGAAAGGCTAATTGAGCGGGGGAAGGGTAGAGGTTTTTCCTTGAGCAATACAGGGGTGCCCCTTCCCCTTTTCCCTTCTCCATGTTGAAGGGAATGCTGTGCTGGAAATGCTGAGTTCCACCCAGTTCTGGGTGGACGTGTTCAAAATCATCATCATCGACCTGTTGCTTAGCGGCGACAATGCGGTGGTGATTGCGCTGGCGTGCCGCAATTTACCAATGGAACAGCGCAGGAAGGGCATCCTGTTTGGCGTGGCCGGGGCGGTAAGCCTGCGCATCCTGCTTACCTTTTTTGCGTTCAGCCTGTTGTCGTTGCCTTATCTCAAGCTGGTCGGCGCGCTACTGTTGATCTGGATCGGTGTCAAATTGATCCTGCCTGAAGAAGAGGGGCAGGGCGGTATTCAGATCACGGCAAATGCGCACTTGTGGGGTGCAGTGAAGACCATCATCATTGCCGACTTGGTGATGAGCCTGGACAATGTGCTTGGTGTGGCCGCGGCCGCTCACGGTAACGTGTTTCTGCTCGTGTTTGGCTTAATGGTCAGTATTCCGCTGATCACCTGGGGTAGTCAACTGGTGCTGAAACTGATTGATCGTTTCAATTTTATAATTTACGCGGGCGGTGCATTGCTGGGCTACGTGGCGGGCGAGATGCTGGCCGGGGAAGCACTTTTCAAACCATTGCTGGATGCGTGGCATTTCCTGCACTGGCTGATTCCTTTGTTGTGTGCCGGGCTGGTTGTGGGGCTTGGCATCCGGCTGGCAATGCGCATGGCGGTCACGGAAAAAGCGGTGGATTTGCTGGATGAACAAGTTCCCGCCTCCCGCAATAAATCCTGAACGGAAGATAAACATGAAAATACTGATCCCGATTGATGGTTCCGAAGCGGCCAAACGCGCTGTGGATCATGTGATCGCCAACATGGTCGGATTAAAGGAATCCCCGCAGGTGTACTTGCTGAATGTGCAATGGAAGCTGGCGACTGCCAATGTCAAGCTGTTCATCAGTCAGGATACGGTAAAGGACTACTACATTGAACAAGGAATGGCGGCGTTGGCGCCTGCTCGCGCCAGGCTGGATGCGGCAGGACTTGCCTATAACTACCATATCAGCGTAGGCACCCCGGCCGAAGCCATCGTTCAGTATGCCGAGGAACAGGAGGTGGATCAGATCGTGATGGGCGCTCAGGGAGAGGGAAAATTGTCCGATTTCCTGCTCGGTTCGGTGGCCGACAAAGTCGCCCGTCTGGCAAAAATGCCGATTCTGCTCGTAAAGTGAAACGGCTGATAAATCAAACAGGTATGGTTTGGGTTTGAAAAATGTTTTAGTATTCGCCTGTAGGTTCAGGGAAAAGAGAAAAAACGGGCGTGGCAAATAATATGAAAAAAGCATTCTGGAAGGCCGATTGGTTCACCGCCTTGCTGGTCGCTTTGTTGTTCCTGTTCAGTGCCGGCAGCGATTTGATTCAGAGTCTGGAACGCAAGGCATATGATTGGGGCGTGCGATCCTCTTCGCGTGTTCCCAGCGACAAGGTTGCTGTCATTGCCATTGATGACCAGAGCATCGCCAATCTCGGACGCTGGCCGTGGCCGCGCGCCATTCAGGGCAAGGTGCTGGATATCCTGGGTACAGGCCAAGCCAAGGTGGTCGGAAACACTGTTTTTTTCTTTGAGCCCCAGGTCGATGCGGGACTGGACTACATCAACAAGATTGGCGCGATCCTCGCCGTATCTTCCCTGAAAAAAAGCAATCCTGCCGAATGGGCGCAACTGGATACATTGATGCAGGATGCGTTGCTGCATCTGGATAATGATCAGCAGCTTGCGGAAAGCATGCTCAAGGCCAATGATGTACTGCTGGGTATGTTCTTCGAATTGGGAGAACCGCAAGGCAGACCGGATAGCCCGCTTCCCGATTACATACAAAGGAATAACCTGACCAATGTTATGGGCAGCGAATATTCCGCTTTGCCGATTCCTTCGCGGGATGCGCAATATCCGATACCTGCGATCGGTTCTACAGCAGTGGCCATCGGCCACCTCAATGCCACGCCGGATGTGGATGGCGGTGTGCGAACAGAACCACTGGTGGTCGGCTATTTCAACCAGTACTATCCTTCTCTGTCGTTGATGCTGGCCGCGAAGAGCCTGAACCTTGAACCCCAGGACATCCAGATTACGCTGGGGCAAGGCGTCAAGGTGGGTAACCTGAATATTGCCACTGATCCGGCGTTACGCATGTACACCTTTTTCTATGGTGATCATGATGGCAAGCCTGCTTTCCAGGTGGATTCGTTTTACGATGTGTTTAGCGGCAAGATTCCGGCGGAAAAATACAAGGACAAGATCGTGCTTATCGGCGCGACTGCGGCGGGTGTGGGAACTGCCCAGGTGACGCCGGTCTCGGCAGTCACCCCGCCGGTGCTGACGCTGGCCCATTCGGTATCCAGTATTCTCAAGCAGGACTTTTTTGTCGCGCCAAGCTGGAGTTTCTGGGCCGAAAGCGGCGTATTTCTTACAATTTCCCTGTATCTGATCTTGCTGTTGCCGCGCCTCAGCGCGGGATTGGCTGCAGCGATCACCGGCTTTCTGTTTGTTTCGCTGTTGGCGACGCACTACATTTTGATGACGACACAGGCAATGTGGCTGCAGTTGATGCTGTCGGCTGCGTTGCTGTTGGTTGGTCACCTGCTGGTAACGACCAAGCGTTTCCTGTTGACCGAGCAGGGCAAAATCAAATCCGATGCTGATTCGGCGGAAAGCAATCGCATGCTGGGTCTGGCGTTTCAGGGACAAGGCCAACTGGATATCGCGTTCGACAAGTTCCGCAAGGTGCCGATGGATGACAGCTTGATGGATGTGTTATACAACCTGGGACTGGATTTCGAGCGCAAACGCCAGTTCAACAAGGCCGAATCGGTGTTCAGTTACATGGCGGAATACAATCCCAAGTTCCGCGATCTGGAAGCGCGCAAGGCGCAATCCAGAGCCATGGCGGAAACCATCGTGCTCGGCACTTCATCCGGCCGGAGCAACGACAGCACGATGAAGCTGGACCAGGCGGGAATCGCCAAGCCGATGCTGGGCCGCTATGAGATCGAGAAGGAACTGGGCAAAGGCGCGATGGGGGTGGTATATCTGGGCAAAGACCCGAAGATCAGCCGAATCGTCGCCATCAAAACCATGGCGCTGGCACAAGAATTCGAGGAGGACGAACTGGAAGATGTCAAAGCCCGTTTCTTCCGGGAAGCCGAGACAGCGGGTCGCCTGAACCATCCCAACATTGTAACGATGTACGACGCGGGAGAAGAACATGATCTGGCGTATATCGCAATGGAATTTCTCAAGGGTAAGGATTTAACAGGTTACACAAAATCTCCCAATTTGTTGCCGCTGCCCAAGGTGTTGAGCATCATTGCCCGAGTGGCGGACGCACTGGGCTATGCGCATGGCCTGAACGTTGTGCATCGCGATATCAAGCCCGCCAATATCATGTATGACCCCGAAAGCGATTCGGTGAAAGTTACTGATTTTGGTATTGCGCGCATTACGGATTCTTCCAAGACCAAAACCGGCATGGTACTGGGTACGCCCTCATACATGTCCCCGGAGCAGTTGTCCGGCGTCAAGATCGAAGGCCACTCGGACTTGTTCTCACTGGGAGTGAGTCTGTACCAACTGGCGTGTGGTAAGCTGCCATTCGAAGGCGAATCAATGGCGCAATTGATGTTCAAGATTGCCAACGAACCGCATGCTGACATTCTGAGTATTAACCCGAGTGTGCCGCCGTGCGTGGTTGCCATTATCAACAAGGCACTGGCGAAGAAGGTTGGAGACCGATATGCAAACGGAAGCGAAATGGCTGAAGCGATCCGGCAATGTGCAGCCAGTTTGTAATTGAGTCGTCTACGATAACGATATAAGACGTTTTCAGGGGTGGTACGTGGATATACAGAATGCGCTTGAAATAGTCAGCCAGACCAACCCCGGGGTGGTGCGCTCGCACAACGAGGACAGCGTCGCGCACGACACCAGTATCGGATTGGTAGTACTGGCGGACGGTATGGGCGGCTATAATGCGGGAGAAGTGGCAAGTGGAATAGCAGTCTCGGTGTTGTCCAGTGAAGTGGGACATCATCTTAAGGACGCGCGCCCCGAAGACTTGAATGATGCTGGCGAAGAATTGGGTCTGGTGTTATTACGTGAGAACGTAAAAAAGTCCAATCTTTCCATTTTTAACGCAGCGCAGAGTCAGCCGCAATATGCGGGGATGGGAACGACCATCGTTACTGCGTTGTTTTACGATAATCGTATGGCGGTGGCGCATATTGGTGATTCGCGTCTGTACCGTTTGCGGGATGAAGAACTTGAGTGTCTTACTCGTGATCATTCACTGTTGCAGGAACAGATCGACAGCGGGCTGATCAGCAAGGATGAAGCGAGGCAGTCCAAGAACAAGAACCTGGTGACGCGCGCAGTGGGGATTGATGCAGACGTTGAGCCGGAGTTGCAAATGCATGATGTTCAGGTAGGTGATGTGTATCTGCTATGTTCAGATGGCCTGAACGATATGGTTGAAGACGGAGACATCGCCACAACGATACAGATGCTACGGAATAATTTGCCACTGGCTGCAACGCAGTTGATACAGATGGCTAATGACAATGGGGGGCGCGATAATATATCGGTCATTCTTGTCAAGGTTAAAGGACGTTTTGCCGCCCCTAACAAGTGGCTGGCGAAGCTGCGTTCATGGTTCGTAAATTAAGATAGAAAAAGTTAACTACGGGGATTGATGATATGCCGGCTAAATTGATACTCAGCATGGATGGGGCGGTAATAAAGGAATATCCGCTGAACAAGGAGCGCACCACGATAGGCCGCAAGCCGCATAACGATATCGTGATCGACAACCTTGCTGTGAGCAGCGAGCATGCGGCCGTTGTTACCATACTCAACGACTCTTTTCTGGAAGACCTGGACAGCACTAACGGCCTGGCAGTCAACGGTACGCCGACCAAGAAGCATTTTCTGCAAAACAACGATGTGATCGAGATCGGCAAATACAAGCTGAAATATCTGAACGATCAGCCTACGCAGACAACGGCAGCAGAGTTTGAAAAAACCATGGTGTTGCGCGCTCCGGTGAAGGTTTCACAAAGCGAGGCTTTTTCGAAGTCGCCACTGGATGTGACTACAACTCGCAAGACGGAGGCCATGATATCAAACCAGTTCAATACCACGAATAGCGGTGTGACAGGAGAAACCACAGGTGGCGCCTTGGCGCCTGCGCTGGTGCAGATATTGAACGGCCCCAATTCCGGCAAGGAGCTGGAGTTGGTGAAAAACCTGACAACGCTGGGCAAACCCGGCGTGCAGGTGGCGGTACTGGCGCGCCGTCCGCATGGCTATTTCATTACTCATGTGGAAGGCGGAAGTTTTCCAACGGTGAACGGCTCGTCCATCGGCGAGCAACCGCGTCAGTTGAGGGATCATGATCTCATCGAACTTGCCGGGGTGAAGATGGAGTTCTACTTCAAGTCCTGATTATCCGTGATCTGTCCGCGTGCAATCCGACGGAGTGAGAAGCGAGGTGGCAAGTGAAGAAACACGCACTTCTTATTGCGTTCGGTATAGTAGTCGCCATGTTGTTTCTGGGCGATGCCGCAAAATTCTATCGCCTCGGTTTCGTTCAGTACATAGACGCAAAGCTTTATGACTACCGCTTGCAGCTGACCATCCCGAATACGGGTGATGACCGTATTGTCATTCTCGATATCGACGAAAAAAGCCTGAAGGAAGAGGGGCGCTGGCCATGGAGCCGCTACAAGATGGCGAATCTGATGGATAAGCTGTTCGCGCACTATGGTGCTGCGGTAGTCGGATTTGACGTGGTTTTTGCCGAGAAAGACGACAGTTCAGGCCTGAAAGTGTTGCAGGAGCTGGGCCGAAACCAGCTTAAAGGCGTGACGCAGTATCGATCCGCGCTGGCCCGCATTAAACCTCAGCTTGAATACGATCGTATTTTTGCTGACAGGATCAAGCAACGCAAAGTAGTGCTCGGGTACTATTTCAGCAACAAAGAGCGTGGTGCCGAAACAAGCTCGTCTGGAATGTTGCCGGAGCCGGTATTTGCCGCAGGTACTTTCAGAGGCCGCCCTGTCTCCTTTATGCACTGGGACAGTTACGGCGCAAATTTGCCGGAACTGCAAGCCAGCGCAGCAACAGCGGGACACTTCAACCCGGTGATTGATTTCGACGGTATCGTTCGCCGCGTGCCGATGATTGTCGAGTACGGTGGCGCGTATTACGAGTCCTTGTCGCTGGCCGTAGTGCGTACTGTACTGGGTATGCCCAAACTATCCCCCGGTTACGCGAGCGAAAAAAACAGAAACTACGACGGGCTGGAGTGGTTGATGTTGGAGACGGCGCAGGGCAGCTTGCATATCCCCGTAGATGCGACAGTCAGTGCACTGGTTCCTTATCGGGGAGGACGCGGCACTTTTCGTTATATCTCCGTATCGGATGTGTTGCATGATCGTACGCCGTCAGCAGATATACAAAACAGGATCGTGCTGGTAGGGACTACCGCGCCGGGATTGATGGATATGCGTTCAACGCCGGTCGGCAAAGTCTATCCAGGCGTTGAGGTGCATGCAAACATGATCAGCGGCATTCTTAATCAGGACATCAAGCAGAATCCGCCTTATGTGCTGGGGGCGAACGTATTGCTGTTGCTGATCATCGGTATGGTTTTGGCTTTTCTGCTGCCCATGCTGAGTCCCAAGCATGGCACTTTGCTTGCTGCGGGTTTACTGCTGCTTGAGACCATTGTTAATGGCGTTGTGTGGCAATACGGCAATCTCGCCCTGCCTGTGGCGGGTGGACTGATCATGATTCTGGCGCTGTTCGCCTTGAATATGACTTTCGGATACTTCACAACGGAACGTACCAAACGTCAGATCACCGGCTTGTTTGGTCAGTATGTACCGAGCGAAGTGGTTGACGAGATGAGCAAGGACCCAGGTCAGGTTTCGATGGAATGCGAAAGCCGCGAAATGAGCATTCTGTTTTCAGATGTGCGCGGTTTCACCACAATCTCGGAAGGGTTGGAACCCAGGGATTTATCGTTGTTGATGAACGAGTTTTTGACGCCGCTTTCACGCGTGATCTACAGCCATCGCGGCACAATTGATAAATATATGGGCGACTGTATCATGGCATTCTGGGGGGCGCCGCTGCCAGATGAACGTCATGCCTATCAGGCTGTGCTCACAGGGCTGGAGATGCAACGCAAGTTGAGTAGTTTGCAGCCCCATTTCAAAGAGCGTGGCTGGCCGGAAATACATATCGGCGTGGGGATCAACACCGGACGTGCGAGTGTGGGCAATATGGGCTCCGAAGTGCGGATGGCCTATACGGTAATGGGCGATGCGGTGAATCTGGCATCACGCCTGGAGGGGATTACCAAAGAATATGGCGTCGGTGTGCTGGTGGGTGAGAGCACCAAGGCGCAGGCGCCTGAATTCGTCTATCGCGAACTGGATATGGTGCGCGTCAAAGGAAAAGACAAGCCTGTTGCAATCTTCGAGCCGCTCGGTCTGGCCGGAGAAGTCAGTCAGGATGTGATGGAGGAGATCAAATTATTCCAGCAGGCGCTGCGTTTGTACCGCAAGCAAGACTGGGACAGGGCGGAACTGCAGCTGTTCAACTTGCTGAAAATATCCCCCGGCAGCAGATTGTATGAAGTGTATTCCGAACGTGTTGTGTATTACCGCAACAATCCGCCGGGCGAAGACTGGGATGGTGTGTTCGTCTTCAAGACAAAATAAGCAGTTCAGGGAATTTTAAGGATGAAGTTAAGAATATTGGGATGCAGTGGCGGGATAGGCGGGAATTTGCGCACCACTTCGCTGCTGCTTGATCACGATGTGCTGATTGATGCCGGTACCGGTATCGGTGATCTGAGCCTGGCTGAAATGTGTGCGATCAATCATGTCTTCGTCACCCATTCACATCTCGATCACATTGCCTGCCTGCCGTTATTGATCGATAGCGTGGGTTTCATGCGTGAGCATCCCATCGTCATCCATGCGACTGACGAGACGCTGGCCATTCTCAAGGAACATGTTTTTAACTGGGAAATATGGCCGGATTTTTCCCAGATACCCACCCTGCACCAGCCGCTGCTGCGTTATGAAAGTATTGAGGTGGGGAAAACGATGGATATGGACGGGCGCAAGATTACGCCGCTTCCTGCGAATCATATCGTTCCTGCTGTCGGATTCCACATCGACAGCGGCAAAACCAGCCTGGTATTCAGTGGTGACACGACCACATGCGATGCATTATGGGAGACGGTAAATCGTATTCAGAACCTGGAATATCTGATTATCGAAACTGCCTTTTCAAATGCAGAAAAGGAACTGGCTGTTGTTTCCAAACATCTTTGTCCCTTATTGCTGAATGAGGAATTGTGTAAACTTAAACTGAATCCAAAGATATATATCACCCATCTGAAACCTGGTGAGATTGAATTGACCATGCAGGAAGTCGGTGAGTGCGTGAAAAACTTTGTGCCGAAATTGTTGCAAAACGGCCAGATTTTCGAATTCTAGCGGAGACAGAGATACATCATGCTGGATACTGTAGACATCAGAGTTCTCGCTGCGCTGGAGCCGATCTCCCTGTTCAGCCCGTCGCGCTTGCGGGAGTTGCTGGATTATTGTCATGTGGAAAATGTGGAGAAGGGCTACGATCCATTCAAGGATAAACCGGCAGCCGGGCAATCGGTTTATCTTTTGCGCGGCGAACTGGAAATGATTTACGAAGATGGCAATCGAGTATTGATTCGATCCGGTTCGGAATGGGCGCGTCATCCAATAGGAAAGCGACAGCCATCCATTTTTTCGGCGCTGGCACTGAGCAACGTACAGTTATTACGTGTGGACGATGAGTTGCTGGATCGTATAGTGACCTGGGATCAGTATGCGTATCATGAGGACTTAAGGCCGGCGGCACTGAAAGAAGGATCCGAGTCCACAGTGAAAAAACTGCTGAACTCAGGCATGTTCAGTGCGGAGAACCTGAGAGACAGTCCGTTCGCGCATTTGCCAGCGGCCAATATTGGCAAGCTGCTCAATCGCATCGAGGCTATTGCTGTCTGGGATAAGGACATCATCATCCGCGAAGGAGAAGAAGGCGACTATTATTATCTGATCGAAACCGGACGGGCGCAGGTAACGCGGCTGGTTGGCGGGGTGAATATGGTGCTTGCCGAAATCAAGGCTGGCGACGTATTCGGAGAAGAGGCGCTGATTTCCGATTCCAAACGCAATGCCACAGTAACGATGAAAAGCAATGGCGTACTATTGCGTCTAAAAAAACAGGATTTCATGGAATTGATGCAGGAGCCGTTATTGCATCGCATCAGCTATCAGGATGCCAGAGAGAAAGTTGCGCAAGGCGCGGTATGGGTGGATGTACGTCATCCGCCGGAATATCGTTACGATAAATTGCCGGGCGCGATCAACGTGCCGCTCAATGATATTCGTAATGCAATTGGCGTATTGGGCAAGGCAACGCCTTATATCGCCTATTGCCAGAGTGGCCGTCGCAGTTCCGCTGCTGCGTTTATCCTGGCACAAGCGGGATACGATGTGTGCGTATTGGAAAATGGTTTGTGGTCTGTGCTCAAGGCACAGCAACACTAGAAGTTGAAAGGCTGAGGAGAAAAGAGTATGGCGAATCTTGGACAAGGCAAAGCAAACGATATGGGGCAGCGGTTGGAGTTCACCAAGAACCTCAATCAGGTCACAAATAAAATTCATGCTACCAGTAATATCGATGAAATCATGCTGGATGTCAGCAAGGATATCTGTGCGTTGTTCAATGCAGACCGGCTGACCATTTACGTGGTGGGGGAAGACAAGGCATCGCTGATTTCCAAGGTCAAGACCGGACTGAATTCGTTCAAGGATCTCAAATTGCCTATCGCGGAGCAGAGCATTGCCGGATATGCCGCCTTTCACAAGAAAACACTCAACCTCAAGGATGTGTATGACCAGCATGAGCTGGCTAAATACAGCACGACCCTGCGTTTTCTGCAGGACGTGGACCGCCGCACCGGCTATCGCACCAAACAGATGCTGGTGGTGCCTATCATAGACGTCGAAGGCGGCGATTTGATCGGTGTGATGCAGGTCATAAACAACAAGGCAGGGATTCCATTTCTTCCCATGGTGGAAGAAGGCGCGCGTGAATTGACCCAGACCCTGGCGGTGGCACTCAAGCAACGTCAGCAACAAGCGGGTACGATCAAGACCAAATACGATTACCTCGTTTCCGATGCCGTACTGTCAGCTGCAGAGTTCGAGCTGGCGACACGTACCGCCCGGCGCAAGGGTGAGGATGTTGAAGATGTGTTGCTGGATGAATTCCAGGTCAAACCGGAGGCATTGGGCAAAGCGCTGTCCAGGTTCTTCGGCGTGCCATATGAGCCGTTCAAGGCGGATCGAATCAAGCCATCGGAACTGCTGCGCAATCTCAGGCGCGAGTATGTAGAGACCAGCCACTGGGTGCCGATTGATGACTCGCATGAAGGCGTGGTTATTCTGACCACTGATCCGGAGCGGATACAGGCTTCGCGCGTGGTCAACAATATCTTTCCAAAAAATCGCCTGATTTACAAAGTATGTACCCAGCGAGAATTCAAAGCCACACTTGACCTGTTCTATGGAGGTGGCAGCACTGCGGGTACCGGTGATCTTACCGGCAGCTATGAAGATCTGGGTAGTATGGATGACCTGTTGACGTCACTGGGCGGGGACGAAGAAGAATCGAGCGCGCTCACCCAGGAGGATGTCAATGCGGCAGCCGACAACGAGCTTGTCAAACTGGTCAACAAGATCATTATTGACGCCTACAAAATGGGTGCATCCGACATCCATGTAGAACCGCAACCGGGCAAGGCCAAGACCTTGATTCGTCTGCGCAAGGACGGATCGTTGCTGAACTATATTGAAGTGCCCGCCACCTACCGCAATGCAATGGTTACCCGTCTCAAAATCATGTGCGATCTTGATATTTCCGAGAAACGCAAACCCCAGGACGGCAAAATCAAGTTCAAGAAATATGGCCCGCTGGATATCGAATTGCGCGTGGCGACGCTTCCCTCGCAGGGAGGGGTTGAAGATGTGGTGATGCGTATTCTGGCTTCCGGCGAACCTATCCCGCTGGAAAACATGAATTTTTCTGCGCGCAATCTGGATCTGGTACGGAAGACAATTGCCAAGCCTTACGGGCTGTTTTTCGTGTGTGGTCCGACCGGTTCCGGTAAGACGACCACGCTGCACTCAATTTTGAAGTCTATCAACAAGCCGGATACCAAGATATGGACAGTGGAAGATCCGGTGGAAATTACGCAGAAAGGCCTGCGTCAGGTGCAGGTCAACAAAAAGGCAGGCCTGACCTTTGCTTCGATCATGCGTTCATTCCTGCGCGCCGACCCGGACGTGATCATGGTCGGCGAAATGCGCGACAAGGAAACGGTTTCCACCGGTATTGAAGCTTCGCTTACCGGTCACCTGGTGTTCGCTACGCTGCACACCAATAGTGCCCCGGAATCGATTGTTCGCTTGCTCGACATGGGTATGGATCCGTTCAATTTTGCTGATGCTTTGCTCGGTATCCTTGCGCAACGCCTGGCCAAGCGCCTGTGCAAGGACTGCAAGAAAGCGCACATTGCGTCGCAGGATGAGATCAAGTCACTGCTGACCGAATATGCCGAAGAAATGCGCAATACAACGAGCTGGAAGAAAGATCCCAATGGAGCTTTCAAGAATTTGTATGGTGAATGGGCCAAGTCGTTCGGTGATACAAAAGGTCAGATCACTTTGTACGAAAAGGTCGGTTGTGACAAATGTTCAAACACGGGTTATCGCGGGCGCGTCGGCCTGCATGAGTTGTTGATCGGTTCTGACCCGATCAAAAAGGCCATTCAGGACCACGCGCATGTTGCCGAATTGCTGGCGCTTGCACTGGAAGAGGGGATGCGAACCCTGAAGCAGGATGGTATCGAAAAAGTATTGAGCGGTATTACCGATATCCACCAGGTGCGTGCGGTATGTATCAAATAGAGGTGGGGTAGTGGACACCTCCAAAGTTCAAAACTATATGGAGCAAGAACGGGCGCAGCGTACCATGCTGGAGAGCCTGCTCAACCGTCTCAACGATCTCAATACAATCGGCGCTGCGTTGTCCAGTGAGCGCGACATCAATCGCTTGCTGGAGAGCATCCTGACATCAGCCATGAAAATTACCAACGCTGATGCAGGAACGTTGTATCTGGTGGATGCGGCAAAGCAGGTGCTGACCTTCGAAATATTGCACAACGACTCGCTCAAGATTCGCATGGGTGGAACCTCCGGCAACCCGATTCCATTTTATCCGATTGCGTTGTATCACGACGGCAAACCAAATCTGGCGATGGTGGTGAGTTACTCCGTGTTGCGTGGAGAGACCGTCAACATTCCGGATGCCTATATCGCCGAAGGCTTCGATTTTTCCGGTACGAAAAATTTCGACGCCAAAACCGGATACCACTCACGTTCTTTCCTGTCGGTGCCGATGCGCAACCACGAACACGAGATCATTGGTGTGTTGCAACTTATCAATGCACTGGAGGTAACGAGCGGCGAGGTCAAGCAGTTTTCCAAAGACGACCAGCAATTGCTCGAATCACTGGCTTCACAAGCCGCTATTGCCCTGAGCAACCGCCGTCTGATCCAGCAACTCGAGGAACTGTTCGAGTCATTGATCAACCTGATCAACACGGCCATCGACGATAAATCGCCCTATACCGGCGGTCACTGTGAGCGCGTTCCCGCGTTGACCATGATGCTGGCAGAAGCGGCGAATCGTGCCAAACCGGATGCGCTCAAGGACTTTAACCTGACGGACAAGGACCGGTACGAACTCAAGATTGCCGGGATGCTGCACGATTGCGGCAAAATCACTACACCGGTGCATGTAGTCGACAAATCCACAAAATTGCAGACCATCTATGACCGGATCGGCCTGATCAATACGCGCTTCGAAGTATTGAAGCGGGATGCCGAAATCGAAATGATCAAGGGAGACAGGACGAAAGCGCAATATACAGCGTTCATAAAGCAACTCGATGATGATCGGGAATTCTTACGCCGTTGCAATATTGGCTCGGAAAAAATGCAGGATGCCGATATTGCCCGAGTACGGCAGATTGCTCAATATCAGTGGTGTAACGAGCAGGGCCGGCAGACCGGTTTCTTGAGCGCAGAGGAAGTGGAAAATCTCACCATACGTGCCGGCACGCTCACGGCTGCCGAGCGCGAGATCATCAACCACCATATCAACGTTACCATCAAAATGCTGGAGGCGCTTCCCTGGCCGAATCACCTCAAGAATGTTCCGGAATATGCCGGCGGTCATCATGAACGCATGGATGGAAGAGGCTATCCCAAGGGACTCATGCGCGAACAAATGTCGGTACAAGCCCGTGTCATGGGTATCGCCGATATATTCGAAGCCCTGACCGCCCAGGATCGCCCATACAAGGAAGGCAAGACCTTGACCGAATCACTGACGATATTGGGCAAATTCAAGGAAAACGGGCATATCGACCCCGACCTGTTCGACGTATTCATCCGCGAAAAAGTCTATCTTGCCTACGCAAAACAGTTCTTGAGACCGGAGCAGATCGATGAAGTTGATGAGCGCAAAATTCCCGGCTATGTTCCCTGATCTGGTTATTTTCAACAATAACTTACACAAGAGGTGACAAATATTGTCACTCACCTGACGCATTTTTGTTCAGTTAGTATCCAATCCGGAGTTGATTGGCCGAAAATGAGCCGCCAAACCAGTAAAGATAATGTTTTTTCACAGGTTTACCAGTTGGCACGGCTTCTGCTACTATCCAAGTGCACACCTTAGTGTGTGGCCTGCGAGGGCAGCAAAAATATTCCAAATATTCTCTATTTTAAGGAGTACGACATGAAACAAATTCAAAAAGGTTTCACCCTGATCGAACTGATGATCGTGGTCGCGATTATCGGTATTCTGGCGGCGGTGGCGATTCCGGCTTATCAGGATTACACCATCAAGGCCAAGGTGCAGGAAGGCCCGGCTTTGGCTGGCCCTACGCTACTTGCTTTGGGTGTTACATGTAGTGATGCGTCGGTTCCTATGGGCAATACGCCTACTGCTGCTTCCCTTGGCGTTACTTTGCCTACCGGCAAATATGTAACTGGTATTGCACTTAGCGGAACGTACGCCGCACCTGTAGTAACCATCACTTATGCAGCTATCGGCTCTGGAGTGACCGCAGGTGATACCGTTACGTATACTGGTGCTTGCAATGCGACGAGTGGCTTGTCATGGACAGTTGCCGGTACTATAAACTCGAAATACTATCCTAAACCTTAACCAATAAGAATAAGTAAAATTATTCCAGGTTGGCAATAAGGGAACCTGCGGGTTCCCTTATTTTTTGGATTCAATAATGTGCCGCAGATTTACCATAACGGCATGAATTATTCGGGCGACCTTGTTTGATAAGGAGTTTCGTTTGCGGCAGCTAATTCCTCGTCTCATGCTACTGGGCATTCTGCTGACAGCAGTTTTTGTGTACCGCCCCGGTCTTAATGGCCCGTTCATGTTTGACGATGGCATTAACGTCTCAAATAATGAGAAGCTTAAAGTTCACGATCTTTCAAAAGCGAGCCTGACCGAAGCTGCATTTTCCATACCCAATGGCGTGTTTCGCCGTCCGCTCAGCATGCTGAGTTTTGCCTTCAATTTTTATTTTGACAGAGATACAGTTTCGCCTTTTCCGGATGCCTTCTCGTTCAAGGTCACCAATCTTCTTATTCATCTATTGAATAGTATTGCCGTATTCATTTTGACCCGGTTGCTCGTCAGTCTTTATCGCGAGCGCAGACAGCCTGATCTGCCCCGTGCCTATACGGAGTGGCTGGCGCTGGCCGTGACTGCTGCCTGGTTATTGCATCCGCTGAACTTGACCAGTGTGCTCTATGTAGTACAGCGCATGACCAGCCTTGCAGCACTGTTTACCTTTAGCGGACTGAGTCTTTACCTGTGGGGGCGCGCACGCCTTTGCCGCGGGCAACAAGGCGGCCTAGTTGCGATTATGGCCAGCGTGCTTGTCTTTACCCCACTTGCCGTATTGAGCAAGGAGAATGGCATTCTGCTGCCCTTCCTGATGCTGGCGGCGGAGGTTGTTCTGTTCCGTTTCGAAACTGCACGGCCGTCAGATCGGCGTTTCCTGATCACGTTTTTTATTGTTTTTGCTGCGCTCCCGGCGTTGCTCATTATCGGTTATCTTGCTATGCATCCGAACTGGATACTCGGCGGCTATATAAGACGCGAGTTTACCCTGCCGGAGCGACTGATGACCGAAGCCAGGGTGATCTGGTTCTATTTGCGGTTGATCCTGCTGCCCAGCACCGCGCTGATGGGTGTCTACCATGACGACTTCGCAATTTCGCACCATTTGTTCGATCCGGTCACCACTTTGCCCGCCATCTTGGGCATTCTTGCTTTACTGGGCGGGGTATGGCTGTTGCGCCAGCGCATGCCAATAGTCGCGTTCGGCATACTTTTTTTTCTGGTCGGCCACAGTATTGAATCCAGCTTTGTGCCGCTTGAGCTGATGCACGAGCACCGGAATTACCTGCCCATGTACGGCATTGTACTGGCCTTTTTTTATCTCCTGCTTGAACCGTTTCGTGCCGCCAGTGCGCGGCTCCCACGCCGGGCGGCGGCAGTTCTTATGATTGTGCTATTTGCCGCGAGTACGATGATACGTGCCAATGCCTGGTCAAACTCCAACGACCTTTGGTCCATCGAAGTCGAGCATCATCCCGCCTCGACTCGGGCCAATAATGAAATGGGCGACCTGTATGCCAACGCGCTTACCTTCGATCCAGTCGCGAAGGCGGCTAACTATCCGCATGCGCGATATTATTATGAGCGAGTCACTGCTCTTAAACCAAATAACATTAATGGGTTGGTTGGCCTGATTCGTCTCAGCGAACAACACGGCAAGCCAGTAGAAGAAGCGTGGCTGAAGGAACTTGATCGACGCCTGGCACATGAGGCTATTCCCGCGAATACGAATGATCAACTAATGTCGCTTGCTTTCTGCCAATTGAAGGAGAAGTGTCCTTTGAAGGCGGGTGAAATTGACCAATTGCTACACGCGCCATTACAAAATCCCCATGTTACCGGGAGAGGCAGGGCGCTGATATATTCCGTGCTGACTATTTATTTCTTTAATATCAAACATGACCACGCCGCCGCACTTGAAGCTATACGCCATGCCATCAAGCTTGATCCTCAGGAGATTGATCATCACTTGTGGTTGGCGACTATCCTTGTGGCTATGCATCGTTCTGACGAAGCGCGCGAACAAATCACCTTGCTTAAACAACTTGATCGAGCTAGTGTGAAGGCAAAGGATATTGCTGTTCTTGAGAAACAGCTGATACAAGGCAGTTGAAGGATTTATCCAAACCCATGCACAATGCGAATATGCTTACTGTCATTATTCCTGCCAGAAACGAATCCGCCAGTCTGTCACAATTATTGCCGGGACTGTGCCAGATGCTGTCCAACGCCGAAATCGTTGTCGTTAATGACGGTTCTAGCGATGATACCTTGATGGTGTGTGCGAAATTCCCCGTGCGTGTGATCAGTCACCCTTATCCCAAGGGTAATGGGGCTGCAATAAAATCCGGTGCCCGCGCTGCACATGGTGAAACATTGATATTTATGGATGCCGATGGTCAGCATAAGCCGGAAGATATTCTCGCCTTACGGAAAAAGTTCGCAGAAGGTTACGATATGGTGGTAGGGGCGCGTCAGGCTGGCTCCCATGCCGGAGCACACCGGGCAGTGGCGAACGATATATTCAGCCGCTTTGCGACCTGGATGGTGCAGCAGCCAGTGGAAGATCTGACTTCCGGGTTTCGCATAGTCAAAGCGGATAAATTCCGCAAGTTCCTTTATCTGCTGCCCAATGGTTTTTCCTATCCAACTACCATCACGATGGGTTTTTTTCGCGCAGGATTCAGCGTGGCCTATCTGCCTATCGACACCCCAAGGCGTGCTGCTGGGAAAAGTCATATCCGACCAGTGCGGGACGGGGTGAGGTTCATGCTGATCATCATTAAGGTTGGCACACTTTATTCACCGCAAAAACTATTTTTGCCGCTTAGTGCCGGCTTTTTTCTCACCGGAATTGGTTACTATGTTTACACCTATCTTACTGTTGGGCGCTTCACCAACATGAGTACATTATTCTTCATTTCGGCCATCTTTACTTTTCTTATTGGTATCGTGTCGGAGCAGATTTCCGGGTTGCATTACAAGGATATTGACCGCACATACGATCAAGGGGACTAATTGAACGTCCTTATGGTCAGTACCTCTTATCCAGAAAATGCTCAAGACTGGCGCGGACGCTTTATTGCCAACTTGACCGCCGTATTGGCGCGGAAACAGAATGTGAAACTTTGCCTGTGGGCGCCACCGGGCGAACTCCCTGATGATATTAGCAATGCTGCCGGTATTGCCGATACGAAATGGCTTGAAAATCTGTCCAGACAGGGTGGCATTGCACATCAACTACGCTCCAGGAAATGGTATTCAGCCTACACAGTGACCGGACTGCTTTTTCGCCTTGCGCGAGTATATCGGCACCAGAATCCGGATATTGTTCACGTCAACTGGCTGCAAAATGCCCTGCCGCTTTGGGGTACAAAAACGCCGGCAGTTATCAGTGTGCTCGGCAGCGACTTCGGCCTTTTGCATCTGCCTGGTATGAAAATGTTGTTGCGCGCCGTTTTCAGGCAGAGGCACGTTATCCTCTCCCCCAATGCAGGGTGGATGTGCCCAGTGCTGGAAAAAACATTCGGTGACCTTGCCGAGATTCGGCCCATCTCCTTCGGCGTGGACGATCCATGGTTTAAGGTCCAACGCGTTTTACCGAACGACGGCAAACAACATTGGCTGGTGGTGACGCGCCTGACCAGAAACAAGATCGGATATTTGTTTGCCTGGGGTGAGGGTTTGTTCGGACAAAATCGCTTGCTACACTTGTTCGGCCCGATGCAGGAAAAGATGGCACTGCCACCTTGGGTCGTTTATCACGGCCCAACTCACCCTGCCGATCTTTTGAAAAACTGGTTTCCCCAGGCAGCAGGATTGATCACGCTGAGCTTTCACGATGAAGGTCGCCCGCAAGCAATGCTGGAGGCCATGGCGGCTCGCTTGCCTGTGGTGGCTTCCAATCTTCAGGCGCATCGGGACATCATTTGTCATCGGCAGACTGGTTGGCTGGTGGATTCATTGGACGAATTTCGCGAGGCGCTGTCCTTTTTGGAAATACGCAAACATAATCTGGAAACTGGAGAAGCAGCTCGCAACTGGATCAAGCAGAACATTGGTACCTGGGATGATTGTGCAGAACAATATGTTGCTGCCTATCAAAGTTTGCTGGAGCGCAAATCATGAGTCTGGATGATGCGTTACTGCTCGGTGGTGCCGGCTTCATCGGCAGTTCGCTTGCCAGAAACCTTGAACAGGAAAAAAGAATTGTGTACATCCCCGGTCGTCAGGACGGAGTAGTGCACCGTTAGAAATGGTTGTAGCAGATATGACAAATATAGTTCCCCTCGTTTCCGTGTGCATCGCCAATTACAACGGCATGGCGGTTATCGACGAATGTCTGGGTTCGGTGCTGGAACAGGATGGTTATATTGAAGTGGAAATTCTGGTTCATGATGACGCCTCCAGCGATGGCTCGGTTGCCTATATTCGTAGCCGATACCCAGACGTGAAGCTGATTGAAAGTGGCGAGAATGTCGGGTTTTGTGTTGCCAATAACCGTATGGCGAACGAGGCAAAGGGCAAATATTTGTTGCTCCTTAATAACGATGCGGCACTTTACCCCGATGCATTGCAAAACCTGTTTAAGGAAGCAGAGCGACTCGAGCAACCGGCCATTCTCAGCCTTCCCCAGTATGATGCCGAGAGTGGCAAGCTTATCGATATGGGCTGCCTATTGGATCCTTTCCTCAATCCGGTTCCGAACTTGAATCAGGATCAGAACGACGTGGGCATGGTCATTGGTGCCTGCCTTTGGATACCGGCCGATTTGTGGCAGGAACTTGGCGGATTTCCGGAGTGGTTCAACTCCATCGGAGAAGACCTCTATCTCTGTTGTCGGGCAAGGCTGGCAGGATATCCTGTTCGTGCTTTGGGAATTTCCGGTTACCGGCATCAAATTGGAGCCAGCTTCGGTGGGGGCAAGGTACAGGGTGAGAGATTAACCACCACATTCAGGCGACGAACTCTCTCGGAGAAAAACAAGACCTTTGTTATGGTCATTTGCTATCCTGCTTTTCTGATAGTCTGGTTATTGCCATTGCATCTTGTCTTGATCCATTTGGAAGGAGTATTGCTTAGCCTGATTAAAGGTGACAGCGCCATCTGGGGCAAAATATATGCTCCGTTATTTCCGGCCCTGTATCTTCAACGCAGGAAACTTATAGCCCTGAGGCATGTTGCGCAGTCACAACGCAAAGTTTCATTCCGTACATGGCTTGCCCCCTTCTGTTGGGTTCCATGGAAATTTACGATGCTAATCCGACATGGTTGGCCAAGTCTTACTTGACCGGGTGATCGAAGCTGCAGATGAAAATCCACTAACAGATAACCCGCTCATGCAGGATTCCGGGCAGTTCAAGATATGACATCAAAACGAAAATCTTTAAGAATTCTGATCACGCCAAACGTTCCTTGTCCCTATGATCAACGGATGGTCAAAGAGCTTGCTGACGGATTCAACCGTATCGGGCATTACGCTGCGGCGTTGTCGGCCCCGCAAGCGGCCACTGACTTAGTCAAAATGTGCGAGAATTTTTCCATTGATGTGGTTCTCCAGATCAACCGCACGCGAGATCCTGCGATACCCTTGCCGTCCAATATCCGTCATATTGCATGGTTTCAAGACGTATTTCCTGAAACCCTCGATGGATTTGCGGAAGGCTTTAATGGTTCAGATATCCTTTATGCATTGGGAGACCCTAAAGTCCTGGGGCTTAATGTATCCGTTCCCTGTTATGTGGGTTCATTGTTTACCGGCGTAGATCCAACAACCCTCGATTTCCAGTGTTCAGGCATTTCGCAGAACCTGGATTTCTCTCTCTGTGGTGGTCTTCCCCAACCGGCCAAACGTGGCGGTATCAAAGCAGAGATTCTTTGGTATTTTGACCAGTTGATCAGGCGAACCCCGCTGTTGGGAAGGTCAAAAGTGATGTGGCTAATGAGAAATCTCGTATTTGGAAGCCTGCTTCCGGTAAATTACGTTCCATATTCGGCATTGCTATTAATGGAGAATATCGTTAATGGTTTTTATCGGCCTTTGCGAGGTGAATTGGATATACATGCACTGGCTAATGCAATGATGCATCAGATTACGTTACACGCAGATGTGTTTGAAGAAATACCGGTCCACTCTTCACCACAGAATGCCAACAGGCTGTCGACGTTACTTAAGCCATATGCAGCGCACTTTAAGGGAAGAAATGATCTAAGAGCAAAACTGATCAGGTATCTGGCTGGGGAAGGTTCTTTTTTTCAAAAAGGTGTTACTGCAGCAACCTACAGGGCAATAGGCTATTTTTCTCAATCCTATCCTCGTATTATGGATCGAAAAGCTTTAGTCGAAGCTGCTTCGAGGATTTCAGGATCTTTGGAACTATATGGGCCCGGATTGAGCAAACATGAGTTTGCGCGGCCTTATTTCAAGGGGGTGATCGATACGCAGGATGAACTGCTGAAGGTCTATTGCCGTTCAAAAATCAACTTATCAAATAATACGCATGGCTTGGGACTGCACAGTAGAACACTAGAGTGTATGGCAGTTGGTGGATTTATTTTTATGCATGAATCTCCACATGACAACAAGGCAGGAGGTATGTTGACTTCGTTTGAGCCCGGTGTTCATTATGGCTCATATACACCAGAGAATTTTGCAGACGAAGCCGCTCGCTGGCTCAAAGACGACAAAGGGAGGAAGCTGGTCGGGAAACAGGCTCAATCAGTGATTCGTGAAAAACACTGTTGGCATCATAGGGCGCAACAAATCATAGACGACTTGAATAAATAGGGTGTAACTAAGAGTTATGGGAATAGCAGTTAATGCGACCTATATGCTATTTTGAGAATAGTATCCAGTTAATAGAGGTTTTGTATTCGTTCAGAACGCGCATAGTATTTCATCATTCCATGACATCATTATGCGAGTCAATTAGGGTAAAAACATTAGTAATATGCACATATTATTGGTTGTTCCTCGATATAGCGCCAATTGGGGTGAGTTCTATCAGATACCACTGGGCCTTGGATACATTGCATCAGCGATGAAGCATGCCGGGCATACAGTAACGAGTTTAAATCTGAATCACTATCAGGGGGCCGTTGAGAATCTTGTGGCTGCCAAAGTGGCTGAGATAAATCCTGATGCATGTGCCACTGGTTCACTTGCTCCATTTCTATCTGCCTTAAAGGCTGTTTTTGCTGCCGCAAGGCAGGCAAAGCCAGACATCGTTAACATTGCAGGCGGAGGATTGGTAAGTGGTGAGCCGGAAATGAGTTTGCGCGTTCTGGACATTGATTTTGGCGTGGTTGGGGAAGGAGAGCAGACGATAGTCGAGCTTCTGAATTGCATTGAAAAATCCGGAAATCCTGAAGATATTAACGGCATTGTCTTCAGAAACCAATACGGCCAAGTAATACAAACTCCTGCTCGTGTTCCAATAAGCGATTTGGGGCAAATTGCGTGGCCAGATTATGAACTGCTTGAGTGTGATAAGAACATCTCCAATCAACGTGCGCTCGACAATTATTTTTTTCACTCACATCCAGAGAGTAGACCGCGTGTTATTGACATGATTACAAGCCGATCTTGCCCATATAGTTGTACTTTTTGTTTTCATCCGGTAGGCAAAGTGTATCGAGAGAGGCCGCTTGATGATTTTTTTGCTGAATTGGATATGGTTGTCGCGCGCTACAAGGTTAATATGGTCGCGCTTATTGATGAACTATTTTCCTTGCGGCAGCAACGCCTATTGGAATTCTGCGAACGAATAAAGCCCTATAAACTTAAGTGGATGGTTCAACTTCATGTCAGTAGTGCCAAGAAAGAAATATTGAGAGCCATGTATGAAGCTGGCTGCACGTATATCAGCTATGGCATCGAAAGCATGAGCAAAACAGTACTTGAGAGTATGAAGAAGAAAACGAAGCCGGATCGCATTGCCGCAGCTTTGGCGCTGACTTATGAATATCATATTGGCATCCAGGGAAATCTGCTGTTTGGTGACAAAGCGGAAACATTGGAAACGGCCAATGAATCCATGCATTGGTGGGCATCTAACCGTCGGTATTTGATCAATCTGACCCCTTTGATGGTGTTCCCCGGGAGCCCTGACTATTACGAGGCGCTCAAGGATGGACTTATAGTTGATCGAGCAGCATATGTGGCGAATATTCCCGCAAGGTTTAATATTTCCCAGATGAATGACAAAAATCTGGAAATGCTGGGATTTCAAGTCTGGGTTCATCAGAATACCCTGCTCAACCTGGCGCCATTGAGGTCATTCAGACGCTCGGACGTACAAGTGGAGGGCCGCGACGTGACATACGATATTTCATGGGATTGTCCCCGCTGCGGCCATCAGAATGATTACATGGGGGTCGTATTGCCGCCGGATCATAGTCACTCTCTGCGGCTTACCTGTCGAAAATGTCTGTCCAGATGGGATATTCGCAACAATGCATATGTCTCGCACACTGACATCAGCAGTGCAACATCCAGGACCTCGTTCAGGAGATACAGGAATTTGGTCATGGTATTGATTGAGAAAATAAAGCAAAGGAAGTATCGCGATATTACAAACAAGGTGCTGGCGCTCGCGCTAAGCTATATTCCGGCGCGATTGAGGATTGGAAAAATATATCGCCATGTGACTCCCCCGGAACATGTTCTCAGATCGTTTGGGGCCGCTGTTGGCAGAGATCCTTTCAATTCGGAAAGTCATAACGACTTCGCCAATGCCTTGGCAAAAGTCGGGGCATTTGGGGCTGCGCGAATGCACTACCAACAGGCTCTTGCACTGAATCCTGGCGACGAAAGAGCTTTATCTGGCATTGCATACATCGATAGCCCAGAAGTAAATGACAAACAGAGGGCAACGTATTTTGTCTCTTGGTCAGAAGAGTCGCCGCCTGCAAGACGTGCGCATGCAGGGGCGATTCAAATCACGCCACATGTCAAAGGCGGTCGATTGCAAGTTGAGGAAGTTGCGATCTCACGATGAGTACAATGACTTTTAATCCAATGCGCATTTTTATCGATATCCAAAATAACCGCTACCTGCTCGGCCAGCTCATCAAACGCGATGTGCTGCTACGTTATCGTGGCGCGATGTTCGGTGTACTGTGGATTTTTCTTAGCCCACTGCTTATGCTGGCGATTTTTGCCTTCATCTTTGGCTATATCTTTCAGGCGCGCTGGCCGCAACAAGACACTGGCATACCCTTCTGGTTGCTGCTCTACAGCGGTCTCATTGCCTTTAACGTGTTTGCCGAAACAATTTCCCGTGCGCCAACATCTGTGCGCGGTTACCCAAGTTTTGTGAAAAAAATCATTTTTCCTGTGAACATCCTTCCCGTAGTGCCGCTCGGCGTCTCTCTGGTGCAAGGGGGATTTAACTTCTTGATCCTGCTCGTCGCTCTCGCCTGGACCGGCCATCTGCATGTAGGCATCCTGTTGTTCCCGCTGTTGATTACCCCTTTGATTTTGCTTGCCTTGGGGCTATCCTGGTTTCTGGCAGCGTGGGGTGTTTTCATTAAGGACATGACCCAAATTGTTCCAGTGTTCGTGCAGATGCTACTATTTCTTTCGCCGGTGTTCTACCCGTTAAGCGCGGTACCGAAAGTTCTACGCCCTATATATCAATACAATCCGCTGGGGGTGGTGATCGAAACATCTCGTGCCACAGTTATCGGTCAATCGGTTGAATGGTGCACTTGGGGAGTGGCGTTTGGCTTTTGTTTTGTTGCAGCAATTTTGGGATATGTCTTCTTCCAACACAGCAGGGACGAGTTCGCCGATGCGCTCTGATATCGCCATCTCGGCTCAAAACATAACAAAAGCCTATCGTATCTTTGCTCATCCCGGTGACCGCATAAAGCAAGCACTTACATTTGGGCGGATACATTTTCACCGTGAATTTACCGCACTACAGAACATTTCCTTCGAAATTGGGAAGGGAGAAGCGATTGGTATTATTGGTCGTAATGGCTCGGGCAAAAGTACGCTACTACAACTCATTTGCGGCATTCTCAAACCTACCTCAGGCAATGTGGAGGTCAACGGTCGTATTTCTGCCTTGCTGGAGCTGGGAGCAGGATTTAATTCTGAATTTACGGGAAGGGAAAATATCTATTTCCAAAGTGCAATTATGGGTATTCCAAAAAGTGAAATGGATGCCAAATTTGATGAAATTGCAGCCTTTGCGGACATCGGGGAATTCATCGATCAACCGGTAAGGACATATTCAAGCGGAATGTTCGTGCGGGTGGCATTTGCTACGGCAATTCATGTTGATCCAGATATATTGATTGTTGATGAGGCGCTCAGTGTTGGAGATTCGAAATTTCAGCACCGCTGTTTCCAACGCATTCGCGATTTTAGGGAGTTGGGTAAGACCATCCTGGTGGTATCGCACAGTACCGATACATTGCTGCGCATATGTCACCGCGGCATTGTTCTTGATGCTGGAGAGTTGCGCCATATTGGTTCGATTTCAAGTGCCGCTAATTGCTACACCGCCCTTTTATATGGCTCTGACAGAACAATTGAAACGTCTGCGAAAGCGGTGAATTCAGATTCGCGCACGGACACGTCAGAGGGTGCACCGTTGTCCGTGAGATTACAAAGCGAAGACACTCACGACAGAATTGCCGAAAAGCCCTGCTATAACGCGCATGAAACGCGAATCGGTTCCGGCAGCGTCAAAATTGTCGACTTCGATTTGGTCGTTGGTGGCGAGATAAATCCTCGTGAAATCAAGACTCACGAAGATGTTCAATTGAGCTTCAAAATGTTGTTTAACGAAAGCCTTGACGATGTGTGTATTGGTTTCTCAATCGAAACGAAGGATGGTATTTTTATATTTGGAACTAATTCGGAAAAAATGAACATTCCCTTGATTTCCGCAGAGGCTGGTAAGTGCATCTCTGTCAGGTTCCGATTGAAATCACATCTTGCCGGGGGGGATCATTTTTTAAGTCTTGGGTGTCACCGATATGTCGATGGAAAGAAGAGTTTTCTTGATGTCCGTAACTCTGTGGCACATCTTAAGTTTGCCGATACTCCTGCTTCTAATGGATTTATCGATCTTGAGGTAAGCCACGAAATAACAGAAGAAAATTGATGTAATGATTGGCGACTCACCAAGTTCACCGCGCTTGGAGTGTCATGCATATAGGCCGGTAGGCAAGTATTTGTGGAGATCGGAATGGAGTGGGAAATTGGATTTGCAGATACTTGAACAGGAGCCAAAAATTTTAGCTTTGTTGAGGTCAAATTGAGGAGGTTCATTGAGATCAAACATTGTTTTTGAGTACGATTGCGTTGAGCAAGTACAACAAGCTGCTGCGCTGGATGAACTTATCCGACAAGAGAGATTTGGCGAGGTTATCCAATATTTTGCAGATGATTTCGTTGTCGAATCGGATCGCGATGACGTATACCTGCCGAGTTCAGACTATAAAATCGTGCGGGAGGCAGCATATTACTATGCTGCTTGGTTACAGGTAGTGGGGAGGCGCGATGATCTTGCGGTTGAATACATTTCACAGATACCTGCCGCAATATCGAAGGATGTCGGTTTGTGCGGCTATTCCTTTTTTCGTGAAGATACTTCCATGCTTTACGACCAGCTCAAGACATTAAATGGGAAGCCTGTATTCATAGTTGCGATGCCGAAATCTGCGAGTTCCTTTATCAGCTCGATCATGTCGTCTCTGACGAATATGCCAATAGTGAGGACAACTTTCGGTCAGTTTCCCAAGTTGGTTGTGGTTCCGCGATGGATAAACAATTTACGTGAATTCGGCGGTGTTACCCACGACCACGTTCTGCCTACTCGATGGACACTAGAGTGTATTGTATCTGCGGGGATCACCGATATTTTTGTACAGTACAGAGATCCCCGTGCGGCCGCTTGGTCGGCATGCATGCAAAATCCGGAACTCCCAATGACCGAAAGGTTTCTCAGTCATCTAAAGTGGTTTAATGAATGGTTGGTTGGCTGGCTGGAAATTCGTGATCTTGGTATGTCATTCCGATTGCACTTCTTAGGCTATGATGAAATCAGAAATAAGCCTAAACAAGTCTTTCGCTCAATCTTAGATGCCACTGATTATACAATTAAACCTGGCGTTCTGGACGCGACTCTCGACAGGGCATTCAGCGAGATGCATCGCTACAATTTCAGGAGCGGTAACCCTGACGAATGGAAGCACATGGTGCCTCCAGATACTATCGCCTTGTCAAATGCTTTGTTAGACCCACGAGTGAAGATGTTTCTTGGGGAATCTCATTCATTTTAACCTCAATAGTAACCATGATAGTCTTGGGCTGTAGAAGATATCAATGTGATCGAACACGGAAATGCGTCTATGGTTTCAGGGGCGATTCCAACAAAGTTTCTTGGGAATTGACGAGATGCACTATCCTATTTATGCATTCTTGACAGGAAGAATAATCTGCCAAGAAATCGATACCAAATGATGGCTACTACGTCAAATGTTGGCCTCAGTAGTACGAATGCCAGAGCCAACTGCAACTTTCTAAAGTTACCAAAATAAGGGACTACTGCGCACAATATTCTGTAACGATATCCATGCCACGATTCAGCATGCGGTAACCATATAGTTTTGTCTAGTGCTCTAATGGCTGTAAAGCGAATACGACGCTTCATGACATCGCAGAATTCTGGCGTAAACAGTACAGGTGACAGTTCTGAACCAGCATATTCCATTCTCTCAAGGATTGCATCCAAGCCGGGAAGGTTGGCAAGTGTCCTCGACATGAGTCCGCCTTCATGCTGTCGCATCACGCCTAGCGGTTCCGGCGTGAAAGCGGCACCCCCAATGCTGGCAACTGTAAGGGCTGCCAACATATCCCCCATCCCCTGGTAGGCAATATTGAATCCACCAATCTTCTGTAACGACTCGCGGTGATAGATCAAAGTTGTTCCTGTGAACCAATGTCCAACCGTTTGTGCAAGGCCTACACATTTTTCAGGTGGAAGGAATGTGTCGCTGAGAGCAACAACCGGCGATGGATACAAATGCAGATGGCGTCCGTTTTCATCTACCACCCAGACCATCGCCGACCATACTCCCGGGGATCCGGCCGATGCAATACAGGATTTTGCGCGTTCAAAGATACCACCCTCTATGTAATCGTTCGATGATAGGAAAAGCACATAATCGCTGGTGACGTATCTAAGCCCCTCGTTGAGGGCTCCCATTGTGCCAAGACAGGTTGGGTTAACGACTATTCTTGCCCCGGCGATATTGAAAAGCGCTTTTTGGATAGCTTCCAGACTGTCATCAGTTGATTGGTCATCTACGACAATAATCTGGTCGGGTGGAACATCCTGGTCGAGAACCGAGTCGAGACATTTCTTGAGATATGCTGAATCGTTGCGGTTAGGTATGACCACCGCGATGGTTGGAGTCATGATGTAAATCCTGTTTCGGCACCTGCGCGCGCGCGAAGGCAAATTACCAAGCGATGCATAAGCACGATGCCCTTCTCACAAAAAGTTAACATGCAGTGGTTTTGGGCCGGTGCCGGGATGTATTCGCTCTATGCCTTTGGCGTGATTGTCGAGCGCTACGCTGACATAGTGCTGGATCGGTAAAGTTCCCATCATGGTCTGGGCATCAAACGCCGGAGAGGCCAGATAATTCATGGCTCGCCAGTAGCGTTCGGATTTCCAGATGTCGATGAATCGTTCTTCCGTGAAATTACCGATATGGAGCTTGGAGTAGCGGGCATTAAAAAACATGCCTGAAGGCGCTACCAGACCGCTACCACTGATTTGCAACAGGAATTGAGGGCCATAGAAACGCTTGTAGGATGGTTTGTCGCCATCCTTGATTTTGTCCCATTTGACGATCACTTTGGTTTGCTCGTTACTCATGGACTCAGCCTGAACAAGCAAGTCGTGAAGGCTTTCATATTGATTGTAATCAATATTCAGGGTGTGCTGTTCATCGTCCGAGCAATGTTTGATTACGGCATAGTCGACGCCAAGATCCAACCCTAGTTGGGCGAATGGAATAATCTCATCTTTCAAGTGAGGCATCAGAACCATCTGGATGCCGAGTGTAACGGACAGCCGGTTCCGTTTTTTCAATTCAACGGCGTAACGGATATGCTCCATTGCCCGGTCGAATACTGCTGTATGTTCCGGCCCTTTGAACATGATATTTGCGTAACTTTCCGGTCTGCCTGCAGCAACAGTAAATCTCACCCAGGTGAGATGCGGCAATACCTGTTCGATTTTCTCCGGTCCCCATTCCCATCCGTTGGTCGCATTGCCTACGTCGATACCTAGTTCTGCAGCGTGCTGAATGAATGGCACATACGCATTCGATAACGTGCTTTCCCCGTCCGAAACAAGCGAAACGCTACGTACGCCAATCGTGGCAAAATCATCAAGCAGGTTGAGCGCATGGGATGATTTGATACTGCTACGTGCTTGAGATTCCTGCATCATGGCATAACAGAACGAGCACATTGCTCCGCAGGCGCGGGTTAGCGACATATCGACGCTGACAGGCGCTATCCTTTCCCCGTTTTCCCATGCATTCACGCGGTCCATATGATAGGAAAGTTTGTGGGAATCAAGGATCAGCGCACCCTCGCGGGTTTGAACTGCCTTACTCATGATTTCACCTCGATACCACGAAGATTTCGTAGTGAACTACGATCGCTGAACGATTCGTGCCAAACGACCAGTCCGGGATCAATTGATTTTTTCAGAAATTCTTCAAGGTCAAGCAGTAAGGTTCCGCGTTTGTCTGCGGGAACAGGTTCTGGAAGTTTTACGATCACTTGGCCATCTGTTTTTGCTTCAACGATCATGAGAGATTTATTCCAGGATGATGTTTTGGCGCATACGGTATTTTTGACGAGGGAAAGGCGTTCGTCATCAGTGAGCTGGCACCAAGTACGACCCGGCGTTGGTGTATCAACATTGGCATATATAAGATTACTACCCATAGGCTCTATGATACTGAATTTGGACCCCATTGTAGCTTTGCATGAATGGATCAAAACGATCCGGTGAAGCCGCGATTCGGCGTGTCATGTGGTCCATCGCGCAGCATTAATGCGCACAACTCGCGGTATTTTGCGGAATTTTTGTCAGCTCCAACCATGTCAAGTACCGCGTCGGCAATGGTTTGAGGAGTTGGATAATAGTGCTCGATCATGAAGTGGGAGGTGGGTGCCGGATGATCAGGAGAGGCAATGCGTACAGGATTGGTTTTCAATAAATCAAATGCCTGTTCGACAACTTGGCTGATTACTTCTCCAGCGATACCTCCTGTACGAAGTGCCGTGTCCGCGACAATCAGGCGCCCCGTTTTTTGAACAGAATTCAGCACGCTTGCCATGTCAAGCGGGCGCACGCTACGCATGTCGAGAACTTCGATATTAATGCCCATGGCAGTTTTCAATGCTTTGGCAGCAATCAAGGATTCGACTGCCATATAGGAAAAGGCGGCAACTGTAACGGTATCGCCTTCATGTAACACTTTCGCCTGGTCTAGCGATTCTCGAAAATATTCTTTTGGAACATTGTCCTTGATTTGATGCAGCCAGCGATGTTCAATGAACAGTACCGGGTTGTCATCTTCTATCGCTGAGATCAACATTCCTTTTGCATCATGAGCAGTCGTAGGCATGATGACCTTGATTCCTGGCGCCTGGGCGAACATGGCTTGCAAGCTTTGGGAATGCTGGGGGCCTTGTCCCCATCCTCGTCCCACGATCATGCGAACTACCAATGGAACGGATGCCTTGCCGTCAAACATGTAATGCCACTTTGCGGCATTGTTGATCAACTGGTCCATTGCCAACAATGCAAAATCAACCCGCTGGTGCACAATAACGGGACGCAGTCCGCCAAGTGCAGCACCGATGCAAATCCCTGTCATGCCATTCTCAGCCAGCGGCATGTCATAAACTCTTTTGCTGCCGAATTTTTCGCGCAAACCTGCAGTCGTGTTAAAAATCGCCTTTGGGTCGGGCACACCCTCGCCGATGAGGATCACGCTGGAGTCCTTCTCCATGGCTTGTTCCAGGCCTTCGCGAATCGCTTCCGCATAGGTGGTATCTCGTTGTTTCATGTCAGGCATAGACCTTTGCTTGAGCGTCGTCGTCGGTAGGTCTTTTGCTGGCAAGCGCAAACTCGAAT
>JBNLBY010000026.1:0-30581 GCA_050303535.1 Sideroxydans sp.
CGGATGTGTCATCGATGGGCTCGGCGTGGATCGGCCCTGTGATCCCCTTGCCGTCGGCCCTGTACATGTGGATCGGAATCCAGCCGGCCGCGGCCACTGAAAGTTCCCGGCCGCTCGCATCGGGCATCAACCCTAGCAGCAGGATCAGCGAGGCGCGCCGCGCCAGTCCCTCCTGATTGCTCACGAAGTTGCCCAGCGAATAGGCGATGGGGCGATTCTTGTAGCATTCCACTGCGCGCAGCACATGCGGGCCGTGGCCGACGACCAAGTCGGCGCCCGCATCAATCATGGCATGAGCAAAGGCGACGACGTTGCCACGGTTCTCGCCGAAGAAGATTTCATTCCTGTTACTGTGCCAGATGGCGGCCGGGCCTTCGGCACCCGCGTGGAAGGTGACGATCACGAAATCGCCTTGCGCTTTGGCCTGGCGGACACGCTCGGCACTCTCTCCCAGTTCGAACACCGAGGCGAAGCGAGGTGAATAGGAAAAGCCGAGCATGGCGATGTTGAGTCCGCCCGCTGAAAGTGTGGCTACATGGTCGCGCAGACCGACATAGGCGATGCCGACGGCATGAAGGTTTTCCAGCGTGTCGCTGAAGCCGGACTCGCCGAAATCGTAGGCATGGTTGTTGGCAACATTGAGGATGTCGAAACCCTCATCACGCAACAGTTTCGCGTAGCGGGGCGGCATGCGGAATGCATATTGACGTCCGGTACCCAGTACCTTGGTGGTCTCGCCATGCTTACTGAGTACTCCTTCCAGATTGCCGAAAGCCATGTCGGCACCCTTGATGATGTCGCGGACTCCGGCGAAGTAACGTTCGTCCCAACTGGCGGGGATGTTGTCGACTAGGTAATTGTTGCCAAGGACGATGTCGCCGCCGAAGACCATGCGAATGGAGTCTGGCCCTGTCGTGGTGGACGCGGGCGCGGTACAGGTGATCGCATGCCTCTCAGCGGCGATCGCGCCCATGCTCTGTGCGATGAGGCACAGGAAAAAGAGATGCGGGAGGAGTCGTATGCGGGAAAACGGGCGGCAGTCTGGCGGCATCGGATCGTGGATACAGTCTGGTTTATCGAACAACATGAGGCCGCACTGTAAAGCCGGGACATGCTGCATGCGTTGCTGGTAGGGCGCCTACGGATTATCCGATGAGTCTCTCGAATCCGGCAAGGAATTACGTTCAATCCCTTGCTTGGCAAAGGGGCTCATATGGGGCGGGGTCTTGCTAGAGCTTTAATAGCCGTTCCAGAGCCGTTTTGAGCGGGGAGTCCTTCAGGTTCTCATCCAGCTTGCCCAGCGCTTCGTGCGCAGCTTTGCTCAAGTTGCGGGGAGTCGGCGGATGCCGGGACGGGGGTGCCTCGACTTGCACCCTGATTTGAATTCCAGTAACCTCGCATCCTCTTGCTTGAAAAAGGGAAATGAGCTCTGTGGTCATCTGGCGAAGTTTCGCCGCGACTGCGCCATTGAGTGCGGCGATGACCAGCATCTGGTGGTTTAATTGCAATACTTTGCTGCTACGGTACAGAGCCACCGGGGCAATGGACTGATAATGGCGCTGCAGAAGGGCCAGTTGCTTGGCTTTGCTCGAAAGCAGCCGTAATTTTTGGTCGGATGCCAGATAGGTGTTCAGGCGGTTGGGCAAAGTATGTTTGGGTTCAAGAAAAGAAGGGACTGAAGTGAATATTATTCTAGTTTCTAATCGATTTGCAAAGGCTCGCAGTATTACGCTGACTGGCGTGCACTTGGCATTGCTGGCTGCACTGGCTGCAGTGTTGTTCGTCGGTGCGATCGTCGCGTCGCAATATGCCATAGTACGTTTCCAGCCGGGGTGGATGAGCGATGGAATGCGCGCCTGGATGGCCAGCGCACAACAGGCAGAACAGGAAAAACAACAGGCCTATCTGCGCAAAAGCCTGGATACGCTGGCAATTCACCTGGGGCGGATGCAGGCGCAAGTATTGCGACTGGATGGCTTGGGTGCGCGCCTGGCCAAGTTGACCGGTATGAACCCCAAAGAATTTTCATTCGACAAGCCTCCTGCGCAAGGCGGTCCTTATATGCCATCTGCCTTGCGGCAGGAAATTTCGCTGGCAGGCATGGAACAGCAAATGGCGGAATTGAAAGCGTTGCTGAGCGATCGCAGCGACAAGCTGGTAGCACTTGAGACCATGCTGATGCAGGACAAGATGAGCAAGAAATTGTTGCCTTCGGTGGCACCTATCAAAAATGCCTGGTATTCCTCCAATTTTGGCTGGCGTATTGATCCGTTTACCGGAAGGAGCGCCATGCATGAAGGTGTTGATTACATGGTTTCCACGGGGACGCAAGTCCATGCCTCGGCTGGCGGCATGGTGGTGTACTCAGACTTGCACCCCCAGTATGGTAATATGGTCGAGATTGACCACGGCAACCAGGTCATCACGCGTTATGCGCATTGCTCCAAGTTGCTGGTCAAGGTTGGTCAGATGGTACGGCGCGGGCAAGAAATTGCCCTGTCTGGAAGTACAGGCCGTTCTACCGGCCCACATCTGCACTTTGAAGTGAGGTATCAGGGCATCGCCCAGAACCCGGTTCGTTTCCTGGAAGATGCCAGGAGTTGACCATAAAGGTTTTGAAAAGGGTGAGGTAAGTGCCTCACCCTTTTTTTGTTTGTTCGTAACGGTAGTAGAAGAAAATACAGCATGATTTCCAAATTATTGAAGTCCGTATTCGGCAGTCGTAACGACCGCCTGCTTAAACAATATCGTCAAACTGTTGCGCGCGTTAATGAGCTTGAAACTCAGATGGCGGCGCTGTCGGACGATGAGTTGCGCGCCAAAACGACAGAATTCAAGCAGCGTGTGCAACAGGGCGAATCGCTGGATGCATTATTGCCTGAAGCGTTCGCTGTGGTGCGCGAAGGCAGCAAGCGCGCCTTGCAGATGCGGCATTTCGATGTGCAGCTAATCGGCGGCATGGTGCTGCATTACGGCAAAATTGCCGAAATGCGCACGGGCGAAGGCAAAACCCTGATGGCAACGCTTGCGGCTTACCTAAATGCATTGTCCGGCAAGGGCGTGCATGTGGTGACGGTGAACGACTATCTGGCGGCGCGTGACGCCGAATGGATGGGAAGACTATACAAGTTCCTCGGGCTTACCGTCGGCGTCATCCTCACCAGTATGGAACATGCGGACAAACAGACAGCCTACGGCGCGGATATCACCTACGGTACCAACAACGAATTCGGCTTTGACTACCTGCGCGACAACATGGCAGCGAACATTGAGGATAGATTCCAGCGCGGGCTGAACTTTGCCATTGTCGATGAAGTGGATTCCATCCTGATCGATGAGGCGCGCACACCGCTTATCATCTCCGGCCAAGCCGAGGATAATCTCGATATATATAAAGCAATGAACAAACTGGCGCCGCAATTGAAGCGTCAGGCAGACGAAAACGCGCCGGGTGATTACCATGTCGATGAAAAGAATCAGCAGATACTGTTGAGTGAATCCGGGCATGAACATGCCGAACTTATGCTGTCCCAGGCGGGAATGCTGCCGGCCGGTGGCAGTCTGTACGATCCGTCCAACATTACATTGATCCATCATTTATATGCTGCTTTGCGCGCTCATAACCTTTTTCTGCGTGACCAGCACTATGTTGTACAGAACGGCGAAGTGGTCATCGTGGATGAATTTACCGGGCGTTTAATGTCGGGGCGGCGCTGGTCGGACGGATTGCATCAGGCGGTAGAAGCCAAGGAAGGTGTGGATATCCAGAAGGAAAACCAGACGCTGGCTTCGATCACCTTCCAGAATTATTTCCGTATGTACAACAAGCTGTCCGGCATGACCGGCACGGCGGATACGGAAGCTTACGAATTTCAGAGCATCTACAATCTGGAAACCGTCATCATTCCGCCGCATCGTCCTATGATACGTAACGATATGATGGACAAGGTATTTCTCAGTGCTCGTGAAAAATATTCGGCCGTCATAGCCGATATCCGTGATTGTTATGAACGCGGGCAACCAGTGTTGGTGGGTACAACTTCCATTGAGACATCCGAACTGCTGTCTGGTCTGCTGGACAAGGAAAAGCTGCCGCATCAGGTGCTGAATGCCAAGCAGCATGCACGTGAAGCGGAGATTGTGGCGCAGGCCGGTCGTCCGAAGATGGTGACAATTGCCACCAATATGGCAGGCCGGGGTACCGACATCGTGCTGGGCGGCAACGTGGAAAAACCCATTGAATTGGTACGCATGGACGACAGTCTGGATGCGGCATGCAAAGGACAGCGCATCGAACAATTACGAGCGGAGTGGCAGCCGCTTCACGAGCAAGTCATTGCCAGCGGCGGTCTGCACATTATTGGCACCGAGCGTCACGAGTCACGGCGCGTGGACAACCAGTTGCGCGGCCGTTCCGGTCGCCAGGGCGACCCCGGTTCCAGCCGTTTCTATCTGTCGCTGGAAGATCCACTACTGCGCATTTTTGCTTCCGACCGTGTGGCGGCGATCATGAATAAATTCAAGCTGCCGGAAGGCGAAGCCATTGAGCATACCTGGGTGACGCGTGCGATTGAGAATGCGCAGCGCAAGGTGGAGGCACGCAATTTCGACATGCGTAAGCAAATTCTGGAATATGATGATGTCGCTAACGACCAGCGTAAAGTGATCTATCAGCAACGTGCAGAACTGCTGGAAAGTACTGATATTTCTGAAACCATTAGCGCAATGAGAGAAAGCGTGCTGGCAGATACAATGGCCGAGCATATCCCTCCGGGTAGCATGGAAGAACTGTGGGATGCACCCAGCCTGGAAAAAGCACTGGGTAACGAGTTTCAGCTGCATCTACCCGTGGTGCAATGGCTGGAACAGGAAAAACAACTTGATGAAAATGGGCTGCTTGTACGTATCCTGGATGCGGCACAACAGCAATATCAGGGCAAGGTTAGCCAGGTTGGCGCTGAAGTCATGCACGGCTATGAGCGCATCATCATGCTGCAAAGTCTGGATCAACACTGGCGTGAGCATCTGGCATCACTGGATCATTTACGTCAAGGCATACATCTGCGCGGTTATGCGCAGAAGAACCCAAAGCAGGAATACAAACGCGAAGCTTTTGAATTGTTCTCTTCCATGCTGGAAGCGATCAAGCGCGATGTAACGCAAATCCTGATGAATGTGCAAATCCGTAGTGAGGAAGATGTGGCTGCGGCGGAAGCGCCACACGCACCGGAAAATGTGCAGTATCATCACGCCGACTATGAAGAGGCACTGGCCTCAAACGATAAGCAGGAAGCCGGGCATAAACCCTTTGTGCGAAGTGGTGAAAAGATCGGCCGCAACGATCCGTGTCCATGCGGTTCAGGGAAAAAATACAAGCAGTGCCATGGAAAATTAAATTGAGCATAACAAAAATAAGGAGAGTTTAAGATGCCGACAGACAGCTTGATTTTACAAACCTTAAATAATTCAAGTTTAACCGAAGAGCTACGCGATGCAGAGATTGAAATTCTGACGCGATTGTTCGAGGTTAGAGAGTTTAAAAAAGGGGCCAACCTGTTATGCCCCGGCGAAGAACAACTGAAAAATTCCCTGATTGTCCTGGCCAGCGGCGAAGTGGAAGCGACGGCGACTCTGGGCGGGGAACAGGCGACATTGCATTTGCTGGAACCGGGTGACTTGGCCGGGATCATTACTTTTGCAGGAGGAAATGTTTCCCAGATCAGTGCCACTGTGGTCGCCAAGACTGATTGCAAAGTGCTGCTGCTGGAGCGATCTAAATTTGAATCATTGCTGAGTTCGCAGCCAGCTATTGTGTATTACGTAATGCGCGGCATCGTGCGCCATACGCATGGTATTGTCCGTCGTATGAATACGCAGTCGGTTGAGATGAGTAACTACATATATAAAACTCAAGGTCGCTTCTAAAGGAAGTTAAATGCCTGTGAATTTGTCTACGCCCGCCTCGGCACAGCTTATGCCCGTTGCGGGCGTTTCTCTGGGTGTCGCGGAAGCGGGCATCAGATATGCCGGTCGCAAGGATCTGCTGGTTATCGAACTGGATGAAGGCACAACTGTTGCGGGTGTGTTCACTACCAACCGCTTCTGTGCCGCCCCAGTCACCGTGGCGCGCGAACATCTTTCTGCCGGTAAAGGCATTCGCGCATTAATCGTGAATACCGGTAATGCGAATGCAGGTACCGGCGAGTTGGGCATGAGCGCAGCGCGTACCACTTGTGTGGAATTGGCGAAACTGCTGGGGTGTACAGCGGAACAAATATTGCCGTATTCCACTGGCGTCATCATGGAGTCGTTGCCGGTTGAAAAAATTGTTGCCGGTATGCCGCAAGCCATTGCTGACCTGAAGGCTGACAACTGGTTCGGTGCGGCACATGCCATCATGACCACCGACATTGTCGCCAAGGCCGTGAGCAGGCAAGTGCGGATCAATGGCAAGACCGTTACCATTACCGGCATGTCCAAAGGTTCCGGCATGATTCGCCCCAATATGGCTACCATGCTGGCTTACATCGCCACTGATGCGGAAATTGCGCAGCAACTGCTGCAACAAATGGTGAACGAGGCGGCCAACTGTTCATTCAACTGCATTACCGTGGATGGAGATACTTCGACCAATGATGCGCTGATGCTCATCGCTACCGGTAAAAGCGGTGTAGTGATTGATGCCGCAAACCGTGCTGCCATGCAGGAAGCCATCACCGAAGTGGCTGTTCTTCTTGCTCAAGCCATCGTGCGTGACGGCGAAGGCGCAACCAAGTTCATCTCCATCAGGGTCGAGGGCGGCAAAGACGAAACAGAGTGTAAAAAAATCGGCTATGCCATCGCGCATTCTCCTTTGGTCAAAACAGCATTTTTTGCTTCCGATCCCAACCTTGGACGTATTCTTGCAGCGATTGGCTATGCGGGAGTTGGCGATCTTGATGTTGAGAAATTGAAGTTGTATCTGGATGATGTGCTGGTGGTAGAAGATGGCGGATGTGCGGCGAGTTATCGGGAGACTGACGGGCAGCGCGTAATGGAGCAAAGTGACATTACCATCCGCGTGATATTGAATCGTGGTGCAGTGAATGCGACGTTGTGGACGTGCGATTTTTCGTATGATTATGTGAAGATTAATGCGAGTTATAGAAGTTAGCATGTAGAGAAAATCAACTTCGCCGGGGGCTGCCCGGCAGCAGGTTACTTTCTTTTGCTTCGCCAAAAGAAAGTAACCAAAGACAACGAAGTTGCAGTGAAGGCTAATATGCGAAGCATGTTATGCCGTAACTAAAAGGCGACCCCGGTTTGCCGCCCTTCGGGTTCCCTCGATAATTCGCCAATAAGCGGGGCTGCGCAACTCGCCCTGGCGGGGCACACAAACCGTGCCCCACTGCGGAGCTCGAACAGTGCTCGCCTAAATCTCCGTTTGTTGGCGAATTATCGAGGCGGCGCACAGGGGCAAACGGTGGCTACGCAGAAAAAGGTTACTTAATGGACAATCTTGATCGTTTCCTTAACCGTGCTGAAGGCCTGCTCTCCCGTCTGGAAAACATCCTGCCCGGTGCTCAACCGCAAGTACTCGACTGGCAAGCTGCTGTCGCGTTTCGCTGGGACCACCAGCAACGAACGTTGCATCCCGTTCCTAATTTTCAGCGTATCGCGCTTTCCGATTTGCTCAGCATCGACGATCAGAAGCAGCGCATTCAACAAAATACGCTGCAATTTGTACGCGGAGGTACGGCTAATAATGTGCTACTTTCCGGCGCGCGTGGAACAGGCAAGTCGTCGCTGGTGAAAGCCTTGCTGAACGAGTACGCTGGCCAGGGACTGCGCGTGATCCAGATCGACAAGCAGGGTTTGATTGATTTGTCACATATCGTCGGTCTTGTGCAGGGACGTGCCGAGCGTTTCATTCTGTTTTGCGACGATCTTTCCTTCAATGCTGATGAACCCGGTTATCAATCACTCAAAGCTGCGCTGGACGGGGATCTGGTGGCTTTTTCCGATAATCTGCTCATCTACGCGACATCCAACCGTCGTCACTTGATGCCGCAATCCATGCAGGACAACCTTGCCACTCAATACGTCGGCGACGAGGTGCATCCCGCAGAAAGTGTGGAGGAGAGGGTGTCGATGTCTGAGCGCTTCGGATTGTGGATTTCATTTTATCTGTTCACCCAGGATGAATATCTGGAGGTGGCAGGCCACTGGCTTGCGCATCATGGCTGGAAGCAGGGGATGACAGAAGAGGTCCGGTCAGCAGCGTTGCAATGGTCGTTGATGAGAGGTTCTCGCAGTGGGCGTGTGGCGGGGCAGTTCGCCCGGGACTGGTGCGGTCAACATGCCTGAAGAAGAACTCGTTGAGGTTTCGGCCGTTGTACTGCAGCGTCCCGATGGAGCCTTTTTGTTGGCTCGACGCCCTTCCGGCAAAATATGGGCAGGGTACTGGGAATTTCCCGGCGGCAAAATCGAGCAAGGAGAAACACCATACCATGCGCTGGTACGCGAACTGCACGAAGAGCTCGGCATCACTGTGCAAGCTGCCTATCCATGGATTACCCGCATTTTTACCTATCCGCATGCCACCGTACGCCTCAATTTCTTTCGTGTGACAGAATGGGCAGGTGAATTGCATCCCCATGAAGGTCAGCAATTCTCCTGGCAACATCCGGAAAGGGTGATCGTCGACCCTGTTCTTCCCGCCAATGCCCCTATTCTGCGCGCGCTGGAGTTGCCAGTTTTGTACGCTATCAGCAATGCTGCCGAACTTGGAGTTGGGATGTTCCTGAAACGGCTGGAAGTAAGGCTAAACGAGGGGCTGAGGCTAATTCAATTGCGTGAAAAAGACCTGCCACGCAACGAATTGCACGAGTTGGCGCAGCAAGTAGTCGCGGTGGCTCATGCGCATGGAGCGCAGGTGCTGCTGAATAGCGATGTGACAATGGCTCAAGAGGTGGGTGCAGATGGCGTGCAATTGACTTCGGTACAAATTGCGGAGTTGCTGGAACGCCCTGCAATCGGCTGGTGCGGAGCTTCGTGCCACAGCGCGGAGGAACTGCGTAAGGCTGAGTTATTGGGCTGTGATTTCGCATTGCTCTCACCGGCATTGCCGACACTGTCCCATCCGGGTGTGCAACATCTGGGTTGGGATAATTTTGCGTCCATTGCGGCGGGATCGTCTATTCCGGTATATGCCCTGGGCGGATTGACCCGGAAGGATATGAAAATCGCCTGGCAGCATGGTGCCCACGGTATTGCCTTGTTGCGTCAGGCCTGGGTTTCCTGATCGCCTGAATCCCGTTCGCGCTGTTCGACGCGATATTCTTCATTTGCCCATTTCCCCAGGTCGATGAGTTTGCAACGCTCACTGCAAAACGGGCGAAAACGGTTGTTCCTGTCCCATACATGTACTTTGCCGCAAGTCGGGCAATTGACAACGGGTGGTTTGCTCATTGCAGTGAACAGAAGGTTAGGTCGAAGGCGACATCCTGGTCGTAGAGGGTGGATTTGGCAGTGTATTTTGCCTCGACGAAGCGGATATTGAGTGCGTACTTGTTGGCGCTGATTTCAGGGATGCAGGGCTGCTCGGTTTTGAGCGTGATGCGCAGCAATTGTGCGGCACGGCCTCCCTGCATTTGCTGGAAACTGCCGTGGAAGGCGGTGAAATGATGGACCTTGCCGCTTTCGCGCAGTAATTTGAGCAGGATGGAGATGCTCTCGCGTAATGGCAACATGGGACCAAGCCATGTATTCAGGCTCTGGCGGCGATGCTCCGCACTTTGGTGTTGCCAGTAGTGATAGGAGGGGAGATCGAATTCACATACGCCACCGGGGATTCCTGTGCGCTGTTTGATGGCCATAAGCCATTCGTCGTCGCGCAAATGCTGTCCGATTCTGCCGCTCATCTGTTTCAAATCGGCGCATGCTCTTTTTATATCGCCGAGCAGGTTATCAAGCGCCTCTTCCAGAATTTCCGGGTTGTCATGTAACGCGTCCAGCGCTTTCTTTTGCCGCTCCAGTTCCAGAAGGAGGTCAGCTTTCAGGTCGGCACGACAAGCGACCTCGAGAATCTCGAACAGCACTCCTAGCGCTGCATGATGATCCGGACTCTCATCACTTTCGATGAAACGGCCGATGCGAAGGAAGAGATCTTCCAGCCGCAGCATGGTCCGAACACGTTCATTGAGAGGAAACTCGTAGCTGATCACTTTCGCCTTGCTGAGAGTTTGACTTGATTGCGAAAGATATAGGCAGCACCGCCTATCGTCAATTGCTTTCCGCCGCCAATGCAGATAAACGGCGATGCATTCCGACGACTTGTGCATTCAGGTCATCCATGCTGCCATTGTTGTTGATTATGTCGTCAGATAATTCCATGCGTGATTTCCGGTCGATCTGCTGCGCCATGATGGCGCGTACTGCGGCTTCATTCAGATTACTGCGCTGCATGGTGCGTCTGACCTGATCATCTTCCGGGCAGTCTACGGTAATAACCCGATGCAACCAGTCGGAATAGCGGCCGTTCTCGAGCAACAGGGGTACAACAATCAGGGTATAAGGCGCGTCGGTAGGGCTGGCAGCTTGTTGTTTAGTCTGAGCAAGAATGAGTGGATGCAGAATGGCTTCCAGCCGTTTTCTCTCTTCAGGATTGGCAAAGATGAGTTCGCGCATTTTGTCACGATCCAGTGCGCCTTGGGCATTAATGATGTGTTCTCCGAATGTTTCGAGCAATGCCGGAATGGCCTCACCGCAGGACTGGGTCAGCTGGTGAGAAATGTGGTCTGTATCAACGATGCGGGCGCCGAGCTCAGCAAACATGTCCGCAACTGTGGTTTTGCCGCTACCGATGCCGCCTGTTAGTCCGACCAGGTAGTTCACGGCGCCAGCAGTTGCAGATAGTTATGGGTCAGGGTCTGCCCCCAGAACAGTGCGATCAGTCCACCCCCCGCTAGGTAGGGTCCGAACGGAATGGGAATGCTGCGGCCATGCTTTGCGAATATGATAAGTGCGATACCGACTACGGCACCGACCACCGAGGAAAGCATGATGACCAGCGGCAGCATAGTCCAGCCCAGCCAGGCACCGATGGCGGCGAGCAGCTTGAAATCGCCAAAACCCATGCCTTCTTTGCCGGTGGCGAGCTTGAACAACCAGTACACGCTCCACAGAACGAGATAGCCGGCCATGGCGCCGATAACGGCGTTCGACAATGATGTGAAGGCACCATTCAGATTGAACAGCAACCCAAGCCACAGTAATGGCAGCGTAATGTCGTCGGGTAGCAACTGGGTATCAAGGTCGATAAAGGTCAGTGCGATGAGTGCCCATACGAACACAATCGCAGCGAGTCCCGGCAGACCGAAGCCGAAATGCCAAGCAGCGTAGGCACTTAATATCCCACTGAGCGCTTCGACAATAGGATAGCGCGGCGAGATGGCGCTGCCGCAGCCTTTGCATTTCCCGCGCAAGAAGAGGTAACTAAACACGGGTATGTTTTCAGCAGCACTAATGGTATGACCACAATGCGGACACGCTGAGCGCGGTACCAGCAAATTATAGCGAGGAGCGGGTTCGAGTTCCTGTTCATTTAATTCTGCGCATTGCAACCGCCAGTCGCGCTCCATCATTTTAGGCAGGCGATGGATGACTACATTGAGAAAACTGCCGACTATCAGTCCCATGAGGCCGGCGAAGGTTGAGTAAAACAGTGGGGAAGATTGCAACATAAGCAACATTTAATCACCTGAAAGTATAAAAAAGCGCGGACATTGCCGCGCCGGGTTGAGGACGGGATGACTGTTAAACCACTGATCCCAGCTTGAAGATTGGCAGATACATTGCAATCACCATGCCGCCGATGAGTGTTCCCAGCACCACCATGATGACAGGTTCCATCAAGCTGGAAATTCCTGCAACGGCATCGTCTACCTCACCTTCAAAAAAATCGGCCACTTTAGATAACATGCTGTCCAGCGCACCGGATTCTTCACCGATGGCAACCATTTGCAATACCATGCTGGGGAACTGGTCGGTATTTTGCATGGCGACGGTGAGGCTGGAACCTGAAGTAACTTCACGCTGGATTGCTTTTGTAGCGTCATAATAAACCGCGTTGCCTGCAGCGCCTGCAACCGAGTCAAACGCTTCGACCAATGGTACGCCGGCGGCAAACATGGTGGATAGCGTGCGCGACCAGCGTGCGATGGAAGCCTTGCGCACCAATGGGCCGAATATCGGAACCTTGAGCATGATCTGATCCATGCGTCGTTGCATGGTTTTGTTGCGTTTCCATGCATAGAAGAATCCGTAAATTGCTCCGCCCACCCCGCCAAATATCGCCCACCACCATTCAACAAAGAAATCGGAGATGGCCATAACGATCAGCGTCGGGGCCGGCAGGTCAGCACCAAAGCTGGAAAATAATTCCTTGAACGCAGGAATTACAAAGATCATGATGATGGCAGTAATAACAAAGGCGACGACGATGATGGAAACCGGATAGAACAACGCAGATTTGATCTTGCTCTTGATGGCAAGAATCTTTTCTTTATAGGTTGCCAGACGATCCAGTAAGGTATCTAGGATACCAGCTGCCTCGCCTGCGCCAAGCAGGTTGCAATACAGGTTGTCAAAATAAAGAGGAAATTTGCGGAAAGCTTGTTGCAGGCTGCTGCCGGTTTCGACATCGGTCTTGAGATCTGCAAGCAGGCGAGAAACAGCGGGATTATCGTGTCCCTTGCCGACAATATCGAAGGCTTGCAGCAAAGGTACACCGGATTTCAGCATGGTGGCGAGTTGACGCGTGAACAGCGTAATGTCTTTTTCTGTAACCTTGCCGCCCCTTGTAGAGACTTTTTTGATTTTGGTGACATTGATGCCTTGACGGCGCAATTGTGCTGAAACACTGGCTTCACCCGCGCCGCGCGTTTCGCCCTTTATGACTTTGCCTGTTTTGTCTTTGCCGGTCCAACTGAATTGGTATTCTTTGATTTTGTCCGGTTTTGCTTTAGTAGCCATCCTGTGACCTCGATTCAGATACGGTCATGGCGAATTTTCCGCCAATCGTTAATATGCTTGCCGATGCAACAGATTATAAAAGGCTTTTGCATGATGCATGGCTTTACTCTCTTTGTAAAGGCTGCTGCTGAGCCGGAAACAATCGTGCAACTTTGACTGCGCGATCCTGCGTCTGGATGATTTCAATGGGGTAGTTGCCGATTTTCAGGCTGGTTCCCGCTTCCGGGATGTCCTGCAAATGTTCGAGAATCAACCCATTGAGTGTTTTTGCTTCGCCCAAAGGCAAATGTAATCCCAGCTTGCGATTCAAGTCACGCAGGCTGCTGCTGCCTTCGAGCAACAGGCTGCCGTCGTCCTGGGGCAGGAATTTTCCGGTTTGAGCCGGCGATTGTGTGGTGAAATCTCCGACGATTTCTTCCAGAATATTTTCCAGCGTTACCATTCCAAGCAGCTCGCCATATTCATCCACAACCAGTCCCATGCGGGTTTGGCGTTCCTGGAACTGCTGTAATTGCTTGAGTAGCGGCGTGTCGGAAGGAATGAAATAGGCGTCATGAAGAATTTCGCGAAATTGTTCAATGTCCAGCTCATCTTCAAGAAGCAGGGGTAATACGCGTTTGATATGCAGGATACCAATGACATTGCTGGGTGTTGCGGCATAGACCGGCAGCAACATGTGATGACAGGTAATAATCTGTTGGCGCAGTTCGGCAGGATCGGCTTCAATGTTCAATGCTTCGATCTGGTTGCGCGGGATCATCACATCATTGACTGTGATGCGCTCCAGATCTACGAGATTGAGCAACATTTTCTGGTGCTTGCGCGGCAGGAAATGCTCTGCGTCCAGAACCATGCCGCGCAATTCTTCCAGCGTCATTTTCTGTTTGCTCTGGTCGGTCTGGATGCGGATGCGTATCAACCATAGCAACCCTTTTACCAGTGCACTTGCAACTGAAACGACCGGATGAAACAACTTGATCAGTGGTGTGAGCACGTAGCTCGCGGGCAAGGCAACACGTTCTGGATAACTGGAGGCAATGATCTTGGGCATGATCTCGCTGAATACCAGCAATGCAAAAGTAACTGCCAGCGTGCCCAGTAATATCGCCATATCGCTTTGTCCGAACAGCCGCAATATGATGATGTTGGTTACAGCGGCGGCGGCGACATTGAGCAAGGTGTTGCCCAGCAGAATGGAACCGAGCAGCTTGTCGACCTTGCCGAGCAGGCGGCTGGTCAATTTGGCGCTCTTGTTGCCCTTGCGCACCAAACCGCTCAACCGGTTGCGATTGATCGCCATCATGCTGGTTTCCGACCCGGAAAAGAATGCACTGCATAACAGAAGCGCAATCAGAATGCCGAACAGGGTTCCTATGGAAAGGTTGTCCAAGTGACTGTCTAGAGGGATACGATGGGTAGAGTATCGGGGAGGGGGTTGGATGGTGTCAACCGCCCGGTTTGTCGCCATTTTTTGAATATGCGCCAATGCCGGTAGTGGATTGTCGGTTGAAAGTCCTCCAATATGACTGCCGGGTGAATGTGCTCCAAAGCCGAAATATCCTGACCAGGAAATTTCAGTCCGTGGCTGGCTTTTATCGGGCGGGGCGACGATGCGCCCAGACCATCATTGCAATTCCTGCCAGCACCATCGGTAAACTCAACCATTGTCCCATGCTGATGCCGAAAGTCATCAGGCCGAAAATACCATCGTCGGGGTTGCGCGTGAATTCGCCGATAAAACGGAAACTGCCATAGCCGATGAGAAATAGCCCAGACACCGCCCCCATCGGCCGCGGTTTGCCGGAAAATATCCACAATAGAACAAACAGCGTCACCCCCTCCAGCGCGAATTCGTACAACTGCGAAGGATGGCGCGAGATGTTGTCCACTTGCGGAAAAATCATGGCCCACGGCACATCGGTCGGGCGCCCCCATAACTCGCCGTTGATGAAATTGCCGAGCCGGCCGAACGCCAGGCCAGGCGGCACCAGCGGCGCGATGAAATCCATCAGCGCCAGCCACTGGATATTGCGGCTGCGGGCAAACAATATCATTGCAACCAGCACGCCAAGAAAACCGCCATGAAATGACATGCCGCCTTCCCACACTGCCAATATTTTTAGCGGATGTGAAAAATAGTAGCCGGGGTGGTAAAACAACACCTCACCCAACCGTCCACCCAGCACCACACCGAGTACGCCATAGAACAACAGGTCATCGAGGAATTTCTCGTCCCAGCCGGGTTGGTTTAACTTGCGCAGGCGTATCCGGCCCAGCCAGATGAATGCAATGAAGCCGAGCAGGTACATTAGTCCGTACCAGTGGATACCTACAGGGCCGAGATGAATGGCGACAGGGTCGAATTGCGGGTGAACGAGCATAGGTCGAAGGAGTCGAATCGGTTAGAATTGGTGGCCTGATTATACGTGCTTCGTTTTTATATTTGAGGACATCATGGCGCAATATCGTTCCCGTACTTCCACCCACGGCCGCAACATGGCCGGCGCGCGCGCACTGTGGCGCGCTACCGGCATGACCGAAGGCGATTTCGGCAAACCCATCATCGCCATTGCCAACTCCTTCACCCAGTTCGTGCCCGGCCACGTGCACCTCAAGGACATGGGACAACTCGTCGCGCGCGAAATCGAAAAGACGGGAGGCATTGCCAAGGAATTCAACACCATTGCCATCGACGACGGCATCGCCATGGGGCATGACGGCATGCTGTATTCGTTGCCTTCACGTGACCTTATCGCCGACTCGGTGGAATATATGGTCAATGCGCACTGTGCCGATGCGCTGGTGTGTATCTCCAATTGCGACAAGATCACCCCCGGCATGCTGATGGCCGCGATGCGTTTGAATATCCCCGTAGTGTTCGTCTCCGGCGGGCCGATGGAGGCGGGCAAGGTCAACTGGCAGGGTAAGGAGAAGGGGCTCGATCTTGTGGATGCGATGGTCGCAGCGGCGGACAGCCGCGTGAGTGATGCGGAAGTGGAAGCTATTGAACGTTCTGCCTGTCCAACCTGTGGTTCCTGTTCCGGCATGTTTACTGCGAACTCGATGAACTGTCTCACAGAGGCTTTGGGTTTATCACTTCCAGGCAACGGTTCACTGGTGGCGACGCACGCCGAGCGCAAGCAGTTGTTTCTGAGTGCGGGTCGCCTGATCGTCGAACTCTCCAGGCGCTATTACGAGCAGGACGACGCATCGGTGCTGCCGCGCAGCATCGCCAGCTTCGATGCGTTCGAGAACGCCATGTCACTCGATATTGCCATGGGTGGATCAACCAATACTGTGCTGCACCTGTTGGCCGTGGCACAGGAGGCGGGTGTGGATTTCGCCATGAAAGATATGGACAGACTGTCGCGCCAGGTGCCGACCTTGTGCAAGGTTGCGCCATCGTCCGAATATCACTTGGAAGACGTGCATCGTGCGGGCGGTATCGTGGCGATCCTGGGCGAACTGGATCGTGCCGGCTTGCTGCACGGCGGAGTCGGCACGGTGCACAGCAAGACCCTGCGTGACGGACTCAAGCAATGGGATATCGCACAGACAAAAGACGAGGATGTAAAAAAATTCTTTCGTGCTGCGCCCGGCGGTATTGTTACCACTATTGCCTTTTCTCAGTCCATGCTTTATCCGGAACTGGATACAGATCGCACTTCCGGCTGTATCCGCGACATGGCACATGCCTATTCCAAAGACGGTGGTCTCGCAGTGCTGCATGGCAACATAGCGCAGGACGGCTGCATTGTGAAGACGGCGGGTGTGGACGAGAGCATCCTGAAATTCAGCGGGCGTGCGCGTGTGTTCGAAAGCCAGGATGCTGCATCGGCAGGAATTCTCGCCGACCAGATTGCGGCGGGCGATGTGGTTGTGATCCGTTACGAAGGTCCGCGGGGTGGTCCCGGCATGCAGGAAATGTTGTACCCGACTTCGTACCTGAAATCGAAGGGCCTGGGCAAGGCCTGCGCGTTACTGACTGATGGCCGTTTTTCCGGCGGCACCTCTGGTTTGAGTATCGGTCATGTCTCACCCGAGGCAGCCAGCGGTGGCGCGATTGGGCTGGTGCAGGAAGGCGACCGCATAGACATCGACATCCCGAATCGCAGTATCAATCTGGCAATTTCTGACGCGGAACTGGCCAAGAGGCGTGCAGCAATGGAAGCGAAGGGCAAGCAGGCATGGAAGCCTGCTGCAGAGCGCACGCGCAGGGTGTCTGCGGCGCTCAGGGCCTACGCTGCAATGGTGACTTCGGCCGACAAGGGTGCGGTGCGCGATGTATCGCAGGTGGAAAAGTAATGTGGCAGCGCAGGGCACTGCTTCCGGGTCGCATCTCCACTGGCGTGGAGCCACTTCTCCACCGTCTGCAGGCCGACGCCTTCATGGTGACTTCGGCCGACAAGGGCGCAGTCCGAGCGTAACGCTGGTGGAGAACAAGTAACACCACAGATGTGGAAGGACGGTATTGTGAAAGCCATACTGATTGCGAATCCCAAAGGTGGCAGCGGTAAGACCACGTTGACTACCAACATCGCAGGTTACCTGGCCTCGCTGGGACAACGTGTGGCGATACTGGATCTGGATCGGCAAAAATCGGCTGCTCAATGGCTGGCGAATCGTCCTGCGAATTTATCCAGTATTGAATTGATGCAGTCCAAAGGTGGAAAAAATGCGCCGCTGGACTGGCTGGTAATCGATTCACCTGCAGGTTTGCGCGGCAAAAATCTTGAGCATGCTTTGAAACTGGTTCACCGGGTGATCGTACCGATTGCGCCATCTGCCTTCGATATTCAGGCCAGCCGTGAGTTTCTGGATGTGTTGCAGCACGAAAAGGCCGCACACAAAGGCAGGTTATTCGTCGGTGTGGTGGGTATGCGCATGGATCCTCGTACGCGTGCGGCGCTGACGCTTGAGCAATTCCTGAAAGGGCTGGATTTGCCGATACTGGCTTATTTGCGTGAAGCACAGGTTTATGTCAACGCGGCATTCGAGGGCAAGTCACTGTTCGATCTGGCACCGTCACAAGCGCAGCGAGAACTTGAACAATGGGCCTATATGCTCAACTGGCTGGAACGATCCGGCTGATGTTTTCACCGAAAAGGGAATGACATGACGAGGATACACATTAGGGCATTGCTGATTTCCATAATGATAGTGTTGTTATATGGTTGCCAGCCGGACACGCCGTCAAAACAGGCCGAATCTTTGCCTGCCAGTGCTGAATCGCCCGCGGCCAGCGAGGTGAAAGCAGTGCCTCAACCTGCTGCACAGCCAGCCACGTTAGCGAAACCGGCTGTTACGTCAACTAAGATTGATGCGCGTGCTTTGGCGCAAAAAAGCGGCTGTTTCACCTGTCACACGATAAACAAGAAACTTGTCGGACCTGCCTGGAACGATATTGCGGCAAAATACCGCGGGCAGAAAGATGCAGAAGCCAAATTGATCTACAAGGTGGCCAAAGGTGGTAAAGGTGTGTGGGGCAAGCTACCCATGCCGCCGAACTCACCCAAGATAAACGATAGTGACATCAAAACGTTAGTGCGTTTTATCCTGTCCCTGGAATAAACCGGCAAAGCGATGTCAACGCTGGCGCAGGCGTGGACGTTATTGTCTGGCCAACTGGGGCAATTCGCGGTTTGCAAATCAGTCGGGGTTGTTTAGAATGCTGCCGGGGTCAATGCTCCGCTCGTTTCAAATAACCAGTAGTCAAACATAAAAATGGAGAGAAGATGAAATCTATCGTTATTAGCATGATCGCAGCAGCAGGTCTGATGGTTGCCGGTTCCACCATGGCGGCCGAGATGAACCCGCTGGCTGTTAAACATAAATGCACTGCTTGCCATAAAGTCGACAAGAAACTGGTTGGCCCGTCTTACATGGATGTTGCCAAGAAGTACAAGGGTGATGCTGGCGCAGAAGCCACTCTGATTGCCAAGGTATCCAAAGGTGGTAAAGGTGTATGGGGCAAGATGCCCATGCCGCCTAACTCTCCCAAAGTGCCTGATGCTGACATCAAGGCACTGGTTAAGTGGGTTTTGAGCCTGTAATACCGTGTTTTTTGAGCAGTAACAAGCCGGCGCAAGCCGGCTTTTTTTATTCCGGAATCTCAGGCAAGGGCATCGAGACTTGAGTCTGCGCCGCGTTCGGGTTCTAATCGGTACAGTAATCGACCGGGGGAAACCGAATGAAAGGCCTGCAAATTGTATTTTTGATGTTGCTGTCAGTGATGCCGACGCTGGCCCTGGCGGGCGAGTCCAGTCTGGATGCGGTGTTCGGCTCGATCAATGGCGTTTTGGCACAAGTCATCTTCTTCGACATCTTTCCTGGCGAACCGTCCATGCCCCTGATCGTTGCATGGTTGATCGTGGCCGCTGTATTCCTGACGTTTCGCTTCAGTTTTGTCAATCTGCGCATGATGCGCCATGCCTTTCATGTGATACGCGGAAAATACCGGACAGCGGACGACCTGGGCGAGGTGACCTCGTTCCAGGCGCTTTCCACTGCGCTTTCCGCAACGGTAGGATTGGGCAACATTGCCGGGGTGGCCATCGCCATCTCCATCGGTGGCCCCGGCGCGACATTCTGGATGATCGTGGCCGGCTTCCTTGGCATGAGCACCAAGTTCACCGAAGCCAGTCTGGCGCAGATGTACCGAGAGGTGCGTCCGGACGGGCGGCTGATGGGGGGTGCGATGGAATATCTTTCCAGGGGGCTGGCGGAAAAGGGCAAACCACGTATCGGCAGGATTCTGGCCGTAATGTTCGCCATATTTACCATTCTGGGATCTTTTGGCGCCGGGAGTGCTTTTCAGGTCAGTCAGTCCCTGGGGGCAGTGCAGACCCAGATCGGTTTTTTTCAGCAATATCCGATTGCCTACGGGTTGGTGATGGCGGTCGCCATCGGGTTGGTGATTATCGGCGGCTTGCGCCGGATCGCGCATGTGGCGGAGGCGGTGGTGCCGACCATGGTCGTCATTTACGTGGGCACCTGTCTGTGGATCATCGGCTCGAATGCGGACCTGGTGCCGGCAGCACTGAGCAAGATTGTTACAGGGGCTTTCTCGCCGGTAGCAGTCGCCGGCGGTATGGTGGGCGCGATCGTGCAGGGATTCAAGCGAGCAGCATTTTCCTCCGAGGCCGGGCTGGGTTCGGCGGCCATCGCGCACTCGGCGGCTTCAGTAAAGTACCCGGTGCGGCAAGGACTGGTCGCACTGTATGAGCCGTTCATCGATACTGTGGTGATCTGTACCATGACTGCACTGGTGATCGTTATCACGGGTGTCTACAACGCACCAAAGTATGAAGCGATCCGGGCTGCCAGCCAGGGGGCAACACTGACTTCCATGGCATTTGCCTCAGTTTCGGACTGGTTTCCTTCAATACTGGCCCTGTCTGTCGTGTTGTTCGCCTATAGCACTGCAATTTCCTGGTCATATTACGGAGAACGCTGCTGGGTGTATGTGTTCGGCGAGCGTTTCTCCATTTTGTATAAAGGGATATTTATCGGCTTTGTCCTTATCGCCTCGGTGGCAAGCGCTTCCAATCTGCTTGATTTCACCGATCTGCTGGTGCTTTCCATGGCATTTCCCAACCTGTTCGGCCTGTATGTATTGAGCGGCAAGGTCAAGTCAGCACTGGCCGACTACGAAGCCAAACTGTCCAGCGGCGAACTGGACCGTGAAGTGAAATCCTGACCTGGGTTGCGTGCTTGCCAAATCGCCAAATCATCAAGAACAGGCAAACACCGTCTTATCCCATGACAAGTCATCAGGAATGACGAAACTGAAGCTGCATTGGCAAATCCTCATCGCGCTGCTGCTGGCCGTCGCGGCCGGTACGTTGGCGGGAACGGAGGCGACGCTGTTCGACGTGCGCTACTACGCGATGTTCGATTTCATCGGCACGCTGTTCCTGAATGCGCTGAAGATGCTGATCGTGCCGTTGGTGGTGTCGTCGATCATCGTCGGCATTGCCGGGATCGGATCGGGCGGCGCGTTCGGCAGGCTGGGCATGAAGACGCTGGCGTATTACGTGACGACCAGCCTGTTTGCCATTCTGGTGGGGCTCGTCATCGTGAATCTGCTGCAACCGGGCATGGTGGACGGCGCACCCGCGAAAGAACTGGTGGGACTGTCCGCGAATGCGGGAGACGTGGCGGCGAAAGTGGCAGGCAAGGGCAGCGGCGATCTGGTGGGGATATTCCTGCGCATGGTGCCGACCAATGTGGTCGCAGCGGCGGCGGACGGGCAAATGCTCGGCCTGATCTTCTTCAGCCTGCTGTTCGCTTTTTTCATGACCAGGATAGAAGAGGTCTACGCAGAAAGCTTGTACAACTTCTGGCAGGGAACATTCCAGGTGATGATGCTGATCACCGACTGGGTGATGAAGTTTGCACCCATCGGCGTATTCGGCCTGGTGGCCAAGGTGGTGGCCGGCACCGGTTATGCGACATTCGTGCCGCTGCTGTGGTTCTTCCTGTGCGTGCTGTTGGCGCTGGCGGTGCACTTTCTGGTGGTGCTGCCCTTGCTGCTGTTCTTTGTCGGGCGGGTCAATCCGCTGCGCCACTTCCGCGCCATGGCCCCCGCACTGCTGACGGCGTTCTCCACCAGCTCATCCGCCGCCACGCTGCCGCTCACTATGGAGTGCGTGGAGAAAAACGCGGGCGTTTCCAATCGCACCACCAGCTTCGTGCTTCCGCTGGGTGCAACTGTTAACATGGACGGAACAGCATTGTACGAATGCGTGGCTGCAATCTTCATCGCACAAGCCTATGGCGTCGAACTGGGTTTCGTGCAGCAGTTCACCATCGTGCTGATGGCTCTGGTCACCTCCATCGGCGTGGCCGCCATACCTTCGGCCAGCCTGGTCGCCATCGCCATCATCCTGACCGCCGTCGGTCTGCCGGTGGAAGCAATCGGCCTGATCCTGGCCGTCGACCGCGTGCTGGACATGTGCCGCACCTCGGTCAACGTGTTCAGCGATTCCTGCGGGGCGGTGATCATCGCGCGGCGGAGCGGGGAGGAGAATGTGCTTGCTGAACCAGGGCTGATACGCCGATAGTCTTCGGGAAGTTGGAAAGCGGGGCGACCACCCTGTCGGGCGCGGCGAGTGAGTTGCTGGGGAGTGATGCGGTGCAGCGGGCGTATCTGGGGGGCTTAGCAAAAATCAGAGCAAGCTATGAGTTCATGTGCTTAGATAGTGAGCCGAAAAGAACTTTAAGCAACTCAGCGAACTCATGATTCAACTCCAATTCTGTGTCTAGCAAACCTTGGATTTCATTCATGGCTTTACGTGCTGGTTTGGTGCGAATATCTTTGGTTGGGATGCATTCAAAAAAGAATTCAGGGAATTCGATAGCCAATTTATTTCTTTCTTCAATCTTGTCTCCGTCCAGTATGGCAGCCACCTTGTTGTATCCAAGATCTTTCAGTATTTGGCACAGGTGACGGATGTTCCCAGCCCCACCCGCTCCCCAACCGAAGAAATTCCCTGTGATCTCCGCTTCTATCTGTGCAGCTACGCGCGGTAGCAGAAGGACATCTTCTTGTCCTTCTGTAAGGATTATTTGATCCTCCTGAAAGAATAGTTCGCGTGCATCAAGGCCGAACACATGTGGGTTGTACAAATTACCTTCCGATAATTGCACTATCGAGTTTTTTGCATCTGTAGATATTTCATTGATTACTGTGCCGTTGCTTCCTGTTGAAACGCGAACTAAGTGACCGCCCTTCGCAAGAGCTTTAAGGTCGACAAAGTATGGGGAATGCGTTGAAACCACTATCTGCCTATCTTTTGCGAATCTATGTAGCAGATTGGCGACTCGCTTTTGAAGGGCTGGGTGTAGGGATAGTTCGGGCTCATCTATTACGATTACATCTCCTGGTTTTGAGTCATAGAGTGAGTCGACGATTGAAAATACACTCACAATTCCTTCGCCCATCCCGTCGCTTGAATGCGCATCATCGCCATTAAAAAACTTTAGGAAATATTGTCCTTGGTCAGATTGGTCAATTGACCAATCTGGCTTGAATGTGAGTACTTCGTGAAGAATTTCATTAAAATCTTTTGGATTCTTTAAGACAGTGAATAACCTAAACTCAAAATTGTTAAGGGTTGAGGATCGTTGAGGTGTATGTGTTGTCCTATTCAGGTATTGTTCTCTAGTATGTTCGGAGCGACTGAAGTAGGGATTAAATGCTCGACGTGACGGCAGAACGAAAACATGAAAATTTCCGTCAATCCCGATCTTCTTCGTCTCGCTTGCCCTCTTTGTTTATTGATTTAATAATCTCAACTTTAGAGTTGATGGTGTACTTTATTTCAACTTCATCAACATTGATGTTGCGTGCGCCGACGGTAAAGCTGGGCGATTCATGTCCGGCACGTGCTTTGAGGCATTCTAGAATCGAGGATTTTCCTGAGTTATTCGGGCCAGTGATGATCGTTATTCCACTGCCTGGCTCGCCGTTGGGAACGGCGAAGCTAAATTTTCCCCGCTTTTTGAATCCACGAAAACCTAGAATTTCTATGCTCGTTAGCGCCATGATGATTTCTACCCCGATTTGTTGTATCAGAATGTACCGAAGTCGACTTGTTTTGACTATCGGTTCAGTTCCTTTTACCCCAGCATTTTCGCAATCTCACTAAATCCCGCCCTTTCCGCCATCTCCCTCGCCGTCTCGCATTCGTCGATGCGCGTGCGAAGCTGCGGGTCCGCTCCGGCTTGCAGCAGGAGTTGCATGGCAGTCTGGTTGCGTTCTGCCACGGCCATATGCAGAGCAGTCGTTGCTCCCGGATTGCTGGATCGTTTCTGTAAATACCATATTAAACCGGCACCCTCCATAGCAGCATGCGCAGCGATTCTTCCTTCATGCATGGCGTTGCTTATTGCCAGTTGATTTCCTGTGCGGTCAAATTTCCTATGAGTACGTTATTCAGACTCTCAGGGATGGTCGCTTCGGTTTGTGAAACGGGTATGCGTCCCGCCATGATCTCGGCGAAGCGTTGCGGCACGAGCGGTTGCAGATCGGGGTTGGCGTAGCCGTCGGGATAAAGAGGCAGGTTGGTTGCCGGGTCATATTTGTCGGTTGCACCCAGTGTGTGCAGGAATTCGTGGGTGATGATCACGTTGTTTTGCCTCGCCATATCGTATGAGGCAAATACATTGACCCGCCCGATCAGTCCATTCTGCATGCCAGTGGAATGTTCCAGTTGACTGGTTTGTGCCGGATCAAAATACACCAGGAACATTTTTACCTGTGGGCCCGGGCCGGTCGTGTCGGCGTTACGGTAAGCCCACCAGCGCATTCTCAGACTCCACGCGATCGCTTCCAAGGCGTTGCCATTGCGCGGCGGTGCGGGGGGTATTGCGTCGATGATTTCGCCCAGCCTGATTTCGATGGAGGCACGGGATGCGAGATCATAACGGTCGGCTTCTTCGCGCATGAATATTTTGATCGGCTTGAAATCATTTGCTGTCAGGGTGCGCAAGTACTGCTTCACATTCTCGCTGCCGTCGCCGTTGACAGGATAAATATTGACCGGAAGATCATATTTCCATTCCACCGAACGTGTTTTGGTGCGCCATGTGCCGAGCGCAACACCGGCAAGGACCAACAACAGAATCAGGACGCGAAATGCCTTAAACATGGCAACAGACTATAAAGCATGTCGGGAGGAAGTACTGATTGTATGCTTTGCTCATAGTTTTCTGTTTTCGCGGCAAGTTGCAGTTTGTTCTGCAGAAAAATAAATATCCGTATCCATCGCCAGATTTATATTCAGGCCAGGGACAAACGAAAGCCGCGTTTATGAAAACAGAGAACTAGGAAAGTTTCAGTTGAGACTTTGATTTTCTGCCCGGTGCGGCTGGCGGAATATAGCCGGCCAGACGGCACTTGATACCCTCGATTTTCTTGCCTTTTTCGTACCTGATCGAAAGACAGGACATTATTTCGCCTTTGGCAGCAAGATCGGCCAATTGGGTTCGAACATTGGCCAATGAAACGCCAACGGCCGCTGCGATCTCGGTATCTGCCTGTTCGCCATGGGTTTTTAAGTATTTCAAGATTGCATTCATCGTCTTTTACCACACCCTGAATGGTGTCTAAGGTACTAACTGTACAGGTATGGTCGGCATAGGACAAATGTTAATGTAAATCTGCAGTCGGCCATCAAGGACTGTTTATGCCGATTTTCGCAGCACAATTCCGCGAAACCAGCCATTTGCCAGCATCGGAACATTGCTGACAACTTCCAGTTCCGGCGTTGCGTGCAGCACTTCTTCGAATACGACATCCATGCGTGTGGCAAAACGGCGGGTGAAAACATTGAACAGGCGACGTACTGGTGCCAATTGTTGCGGCTGCAGGAATTTGTCGAAAAGGATGACCGTGCCACCGGGTTTAAGTACACGCGCTGCCTCGCTCAGGCAATGTTGCGGCTCAGGCACCACGGCGACGATCAGATGCAGCACGACATGATCGAACTGGGCATTGGGAAAAGGCAACTGCATGCTGTCACCCAGCAGGAAATTCACATCCAGTCCTGCACCGCGCGCTTTGGCATGCGCCAGCATGGCCGGGTTGAAGTCGAGCGCGGTGTATCGGTGTAATGTCGGCAGCAAAGGTAAATCCAGCCCGGTTCCTGCGCCACTGATCAGGACATGTTTGCTTTCACTTGTCGGCAATGCGGCAAGCGACTTCTGGCGCGCCGCGCGCATCGAACCCTCGATAAAAATATCGTAAACCGGTGCGATGAGGCTGTAGCTCAGGCGTAGCAGCGGGTTCTGGCGGTAGGGTTGGCTGTGCATGATCAAGGCAGATGCTTTATACCCACTATCTTGGCCTGCGCGACCGCATGTGCGAGTGCCTCGATGGCTTGCGTGCGTGCAAAACGCTTGCGCCAGGCCAGCGCGATACGGCGCGAGGGGACAGGCTTGGCGAACGGGATCACTTTCAGCAGGCGACTGCGATAGCGCGTACTGTTGGCCGAGGCGGGCAACACGGTGATGCCGTGACCGGAGGCGACCATGTTGCGGATGGTTTCCAGCGAAGTCCCTTGCTGGATGTCCGCCCCTTTGCTGTTCAGATCAGGACAGGCTTCTGCCACCTGATTGCTGAAACAGTGTCCCGAATTCAACAGCAATACATGCTCCTCTGCCAGCTCCTGTGCCTTGATACTGCGTCTGTCCGCCCAGCGATGATCGGCATTGACCGCCACCTCGAACGGTTCGTCATACAGCGGCTGAGTGAGAATGCTGTTATCGTCGAACGGCAGCGCGATGACGATGACATCCAGCTTGCCGTTGCGTAGCAGTATCTCCAGATTTGCGGTGATATTTTCCTCCACTTGCAGCGGCATCTGTGGTGCGATCTTCTTCAGTGCCGGGATGAGATCGGGCAGCAGATAGGGGCCGACGCTATGGATGATGCCGATGCGCAAGGGTGACGCAAGCTGGTTTTTGCCCTGCGCGGCGATCTCACGGATGCGCTCCGCTTCCTCCAGTACGCGCTGCGCCTGCTCTACGATGGCTGTGCCTGCGGGTGTGATTGCGATCCTGCTTTTGCCGCGCTCGAATATTTTCAAGCCCAGTTCTTCTTCCAGCTTCTGTATCGCCAGGGACAGTGCAGGCTGGCTGATAAAGGATTTTTCGGCGGCACGGCGGAAGTTGCGTTCCTGTGCCACGGCGACGATGAAACGCAATTCGTTGAGTGTCATACGGGCTCCTTGAGGATCACTATTCCAGTACAGACTGAATGGTGTGGATGTTGATTTATATAGTAAATCAAACCATTAATAACAATCAATTAGATTGATGTAGTCGGATGGCCTATATTGCATTTGCAGGACGCAGGCGACATAGCTGTTTTCATCTGTTTACGCCAGGAGTGGATTTAAGGAGCACATTGAAGCAATTTCCACATGAGCGTACGCTATGCAGTGCAAATGATTCTGGCGGTATCGGCCATGCGGGAACAGCGGTCATTCTTTAAAAGGAGAATATTATGAGCAAACCAGTCATTATCAACATCGGTATTGACGACAAGGATCGCAAGGAGATTGCCGGCGGCCTCGAACGTGTGCTGGCGGATACCTATACGCTCTACCTCAAAACACATAATTTCCACTGGAACGTCACCGGCCCCATGTTTCAGACGCTGCACCTGATGTTCATGACGCAATATACTGAAATATGGAATGCGGTGGATCTGGTGGCCGAACGTATCCGCGCGCTGGGCTATCCAGCGCCGGGCAGCTACAAGGAGTTCGCTGCACTCACCAGCATCGAGGACAGCAGCGGCAACGTCAGTGCGACGGAGATGATCCGGCAACTTGTCGCCGGACAGGAAGCAGTGGTGCGCACGGCGCGGGAAGTACTGCCTGTTGCCGAAAAGGCAGGCGATCAGCCTACTGTCGATCTGCTCTCGGCGCGCATGGAAGTACATGAGAAAAACGCGTGGATGCTTCGTAGTTTGTTGGAAGAGTGAACTGTTAAATCGAGCATCATGAATTCGATACTCCTGCCTCTACACGTGGCCTTTGCGGGCATCTGGTTGGGATGCGTCCTCACCGAAGCACTGTTTGAGCGAGCGCTTCTCGGCAAGGGCCGTGAGCAGGAGCTTATTCTTGTCGCGCTTCATAAGCGCGTAGATATTATTATTGAAATTCCTGCATTCGTTGTCGTTTGCATTACCGGCACTTTCATGTTCTTCGCCGCAGATACAAGCTCGTTGCTCATCGTCAAGATGGCGTTTGGCCTGCTTGCCGTTGCGGCAAACATTTATTGCGTCTGGCTCGTTTTCCGGCGCGCAACGGCGGCAAGAGCAGGCCGTTGGGATGAATTCACGCGCCTTGATCATTTACAACATAAATTCGGTGCTGTCGTTCTGTTTGCAATTGTCGTGGCGTTGGTAATCGGTATTTACCGCTTTGCCAGTACATAATCAACCGGAGGAAATATCATGATCTCAAACGAAATAATCCGCGCGCTTGCGCTAGTTGTTGCAATCGGTGGGGTTTCTTTTTCAACGGCAGTACGGTCTGAGGCATTGCCGACACGCGGCCCGCTTCCTTTTAGCGCATATGATCAGAACGGAGATGGCTCCGTCAGTCAGGACGAATTCAATGCCGTGCGGGAAAAACGCAAGGCTGAAGGCATGCCGATGCGCAATGCGCCACAATTTTCCGATCTGGATACGAATCAGGATGGGAAGTTGTCAGTGGAAGAATTTGCCGCACGGCGTAATGCGCGAATGGGCAATTCACCCGGCGCGGGTCGTGGTGCCGGGATGCGGGGGATGATGCCTTCCTTTACTGAATTCGACCTGAACAAGGATGGAAAAATTACCGAAGCGGAATTTACCGATGCCCGTGCCGCAAGGATCACCAAGCGCCTTGAAGAAGGCTATCAGATGAGAGGACTTGCCAATGCGCCCACGTTCGAGAATATTGACGCAAATCACGACGGCTCAATATCCCCGGAAGAGTTCTCGGCGCATCAGGCAATGCACCGCCAGCAAATGCGGCAGTGATTGCAAGCTGATTAGTTTAAGGGGGAGATATGGAGCGGTTTCTTGGCATGATCTTTTGCTGGATGGTATTGCTTTCCGCCTATGCTGAAACACCGGGTTATGAAGCCAGATTGGAGCAGATGCTGCGGGAGTATCAACAAATTCAGGCTGCCCCAGATGTGGGGCAGCTTGTGTGGTTGGATGAGAAGGTGCGCGATCTGATTGAAGATATGCAGCACAAAAACGGGCAAAGCGTGAAATGGGGGAGTAAATATGAGGTGATTGGTGTGGGGCAAGGTGACGGTTTGCTGTTTTACTCGGGCAAACTGCTAGTTGAAGCACACCGGCTCGACCCAAATTCACCATATCGGGAGAGGACGCTTTGTTCGAAGATTATTGACCACGCTGGTTGGGGTGCAATGCCTGATCTGAAAACCATCAATGTTTATCTGAAAGAGTTCCCCAAGGGTTATTGTGCTCGTGATGCGCAACGAAACCTAGCGACTTTTTACTCGGATCTGTATCAGGTTCTTGTTGAACTTCAAGACCAAAAATACGAGAAAGATTACAAATACGAATGCTTTGCGCCATACATCAACAAGCAATCGTATACACAGCAAGCACAGCACGCGAAAAGGCTCTCCATTTCCCATTTTAAACTGGCATTGGCAAGCAAGAAATTGCGCAGAACGGTTTATTGGTCTGATGAAGATATGCGCGAGGAAATAAACGGGTTAATGAGTGGCGAAGGTCCTGATGGATGGTTTTGGTGTGCTGATTAGACTAGCTGCTTGCTGTTAATTCAACGTAGCAAATAATCTCCCACTACTCCCGCAAATATCGCCGCCCCGAACCAGTTGTTGTGCAGGAAAGCCTTGAAGCAGGGGTCGCGCTCCCGATCCTTGATGAGCGTGTAGTGATAACTCGCGACACCTGCTGCGGCCAGCAGCCCAAGGAAATAGAATATTCCCAATCCTGCCAATGCACCCGCGAGTGCCAGCAACCCCAGTGTGATGCCATAGCACGTCATTACCGCCGCGACATCGAACTCGCCAAACAACAGCGCCGAGGAATGAATGTCGAGGTTGATGTCGTCGTCGCGATCCACCATCGCATATTCAGTGTCATAGGCAATGGCCCAGAATACGTTGGCGAGCATCAGTATCCATGCCACTGGCGGCACATGCCCCACCGTGGCGGCGAAGGCCATGGGGATGCCGAAGCCGAAGGAAATGCCAAGATAGGCTTGTGGGATAGCGAAAAAACGTTTGGTGAACGGGTAGCTGGCAGCGAGGAAAAGGGCCGGGAACGACATGATCCAGGTGAGCGGATTCAGCGGCAGAATGAGCGCAAAAGAAATGAGCGCAAGTACGACGGCAACCCACAACGCCTCACGTTCGCTGATCTTGCCTGTGGTTAACGGGCGATCCTTGGTGCGCTTTACATGCTTGTCGATATGGCGGTCGGCATAATCGTTCACGGCACAACCGGCAGAACGCATCAGCGCAGTACCGAGCGTGAAAATAAGCACGATGATCCAGGAAGGGTGGCCGTTACCCGCGATCCACACGCCCCACAGCGTCGGCCATAACAGCAGCAGGATGCCGATGGGGCGGTGCAGGCGGGTAAGCTGTATGTAGAGATGTAAGCGTTCGGAAATTTTCATGATATGTATTTTACGCCAACCCCTCTCCCGCAGGCGGGGGAGAAGAATGAATTAGCCTATGTCCGCAGGTAATCCGGTTTGTTCGCCATCCAGCGCTGCAGATGTGCTTGAGCCGCCTCGGGGAAATCGCGCAGCATCTCCTCGGCAATATTGCGTGCCTGATCCAGCAGTTTATCGTCAGTGCCCAGATCGGCAAAGCGCAACATGGGTGTACCGCTCTGACGCGCACCGAGCAACTCGCCGGGGCCGCGCAGACGCAGGTCATCGTCGACATGGTCGGCAAGGCCCGGCGCAACATGGCGTCGATGGACATGGTCGTCTTCCCCGAATATGCCCTGCACGGCCTGTCCATGGACACCAACCCGGCAATCATGTGCACGCTCG